>CAZUUL010000031.1:0-9079 GCA_964623155.1 uncultured Gammaproteobacteria bacterium | reverse complement strand
AAATATCATCTTAGTTTGACCGAAAAATGGTCTTGACAAAGGGGACAACTTTAAAGATTTGATCCAGAAAGTAAAGATGGAAGTTTTATCCCAACTCATCCTTTAACTACTTTACCTTTGGAAGCTGGCTCTTTTGATGTAAGGGAAATGTATCCGTTTAGATATGACCCAAATGAGCATTTTTTGGGTAGGCTTGGGGAATTTACAAGTATGCTGGATGAAGAGATTAATGTTGGTGGTATAGAAGGAATCGCCTCTAAACTTAAGCAGTCAGCAGATGCTCTTCCGCATCCAAGTAGTGTACGAGATTACTTAATCGAAACGGCACTTTTTCCAATGCTTAGTGGAGATCAGCAATTTGCTGATGTATCAACTGCTGAAAAACTAGCAATTTTTCAATCAGCCTATGAGATAGCTCATACAGCTAGAACTAAGGGTACCTTGGGAAGACAAATTGCGGAAATAAGACTTGGTGAATTGGGAAATAATCTTACCTTTGAAGACGGGCTTAGAGTTATTCTAGAAACCATGCCTGCCAGAAGTACATCTAGGGATCATCTTATATTAAATGTTTTAAATAATACCTACGCAACTTGGGGTCAAATTAATAGAGCAGAAGTACTCCTTTTGGGAAATGAGTATTCAACGAATGAATCAGCTTCGGCCACCAGAAGTATCACAAATGAGGCAATTTTTAGAAAAATGCAGGATATGAGTATTGAAGAGAGAGACGAGTTTGTCTTTTTCCTGCTGGACCGAACTAAACATGTATTAAAACCTGAAGATTTAACAGAAGGTTTTTTTGATGATAAAGTACGAGAAAAAATTAAAAGACATGTTGTGGGAAGATATGAACCGCAAGGGAAGAAAGTTCCAATAGAGGGAACAAAACAGTCTTGGCATTTTGATTTTACAGAAGAAAATTATGACCGGGTAAGTCAACAAGTCGTTGATTATTTATTAACTCGTTTTACCGGACGAAACGCAGCTGAATCAAGAGAGTCAATCTATGAAGTGTTTGATTCGTTCGGCTCAGACAGATATAATGCAGTGTCCGTATTAAACAGAATTGAATTCCCAGAGATATTGCAAATGGCAGTCCCCGATAGTTTAAATGATTTTCTACAAGATCAATTGGGTGACAGGAGATCCGGAAGAATAATCTCTGCAACTTCACTTGGGCCGATGTTTGTAACCTTAAACCCAGAAGACAGAAGGCAAATGTTATATAGACTTGCTTTAGGGGCTAATGGGTTTTTTGAGGAGAAAAATTTTGCAGATTCCGGTAGTAAAATACTAGAAAGTTTTATTGAACTTTCAACCAGAGAGTCTGTACCGGCTGTTGGAGCAGAACAAGTAACACAACAATGGAATCCTCGAGAAGTTGATACTGCCAAAAAGGTACTTAAAACTGCTTTTGAATCTTTAGAGCCAGGACGAAGAGCTGAGGTTTTTGCTCGAATTATCAACTTAATTATTGATTCTGGCGGTGAGGTCAGTAAAGAGCAAGTTATTAAAACTGCATTAACATCTTTCGGCGTAGTCGGAGCAAAAGTTGGACAAATGGATCAGTTATTACCCGAATATTTACGAGAGGGGTTAGGCTCTCTAAAAGAACAAGTACCGCCGCTTCCTAAGACAACTGTTGCCCAAGTTCTTAGAAAAAGCGGCAGGGACCATTATTATGAAGGCCTAGGTTCCTCTATCGGGGCGGCCTCTACCGCCACAGTTTATCTTGCTCGAAGACCTGGTGTAGTAGAGGAAGATAGGGTTATAAAAGTTTTACGGCCAGACGCGTTGAAACATGTAGATAGCGACTTAAATGCTGTTCGTAGTGTTGTTACTACTCTGCGAGATAGTGGGGCATTAAGCGTTGATCCAACTCAAGTAATTGAAGAACTAAGATCAATGATTACTGAAGAATTTAATCCGCGAAACGAACAGAAGAATATTCAAGATATAGAACAGGGTAGAAGAAGGCCTGCTATTAAGAGAAAGGCTTTGGAAGTTCTAAGAATTAAGCAACCAGAGACACCGACGCGAGTAACTGTACCACAAGTTGATTTTGCAGGCGATGCTCACTTAGAAATGTCTAGAGCATTAGGTATGTCACTAGCTAGAGTTGAAGAGGTTAAAACAAAAGCTGGTAGGGGTGAGGTTTTAACTGAAGAAGAAATAAGATTTGCACAGGTAGATTTGAAGGCAGTGCATGAAGCCGTAGTATCTGATTTCTTTGAACAGGCCTTTACTACCGCCGCTTTCCATACAGATCTTCACCCTGGAAATATTTTTATAGACCCAAATGGTGATATTACAGAGATTGATCATGGACAAGTAGGAAGGGAACGAGCGGGACAAAGAAGAAAAGCACTAGTAGAATTTTCAGTCGGCTTGGCTAGGAATGAACCCCGTTTGGTAGCGAGAGCGATAAGTAAATTCGCCCCTACTATGACTGTTGAGTCTATTCAAAACGCTTTATCAGTACAACAAGCAACTACCAATAATCTTTTGAATACTACCACTGGGTTTATTTCAAACAATAATATCCAAGGGAGCATTAACAGATTCACCAAAGCAATGGTAAATGTATATCCTTACATGCGAGACCTTGATGAGGTAACACTCCGAAATATTATGTTGCCTTACGTTGCTGACGCAGCAGTAATATTTGATCTTGAAAAAGCAGTACCTGGTATGGTTACAGAACCTGTGAAAGAAGTAATAGCCACTAAACTTGCTCCTGTTATAGACGAAGTGAGTCGTTTGGATAGAGTTAGACAAGATCCAGCAATGAGAGAAGCACTAGATGCTGCTTTGAAAACGTCAGTTGGTGTAGCCACTATCGGGGCAGATATTGCCTATTTATTAGGCAAGGGCGAAACGGTTATGGGTATGCCAGTTCCTAAAGCAATAAGACCAGTATGGAAGGTAGTGGGTTTATTAAGTGGTAGGGATAAACAAGGTCGGGCGGCTTTGGCGCAAGCTTTACGATTACCTTCAGAAACAGCAAAGAATGTACAGCAATTTAGAGAAACGGTAACAAGACTGCGACAAAGATATGCTGATGAAAAATCTGCCTATTTAGCGAATAAACAACAAATAGATGAGGCTTTACAGGATTTTCAGGTTGAACCACCTCAAGGAGGACTCAATGGATAAGAGAAGAAGCCTTTTAGTTTTAGTACAAAACAGCTTTCTTTTGACAGAAGAATCTAAAAAGCAAATTTTAGATAACTTAGATAAAATGTCTGATGACGATCTTCAAAAGATTGGTCACTTACTAGCTTTAGAAAAAAAGAAAAGTTTAGAAGAAAATCAGATTAGCGAAACTATTTTAAGTCAAATATCAGATAAAACATAAATCATTCGTTTGTCAAATTTTCTGACTGTCATGCAGTTTTTATGAACCAAAGTAAATATGGGTAATTTTGGGTTACTTCTGATAAAATACCCAAGCAGCTAATCATGTTAAGTAAACTGAAAATTTCTCATTATAAAGGATTCTTTGATGAACAAGAAATTGAATTTTCTGTTCCCGATGGCTCAAAAAACGGAAGTGGGTTAACAGTAATTGTTGGTCCAAATAATACAGGTAAAACTACAATTATTGAGGCATTATTATTAAGTCAAAACACAGGCTCCAAAAGATTTAAAGAATCAGAAAGACATTCAAGAAATGATCCAAACATAGTTATTGAGGATAAGGATGGAAACTCAAAATCACTTACTAATACAGATAAAGGGTCTGTCATTCAAGAAACCTTTGTATCAGGAACTAGTCTTAATTTAGAAGTTGAGTTGATTCCTTCCAGAAGATACTGGCAGCATCAGTTTAGTGGAGAATCTGATTTATCAAGTATAGTTACCCAATCAATTCAAGCAGAAAATATTCGGAGTATCGGAGATTTTGCGCTTGGCCCTGTTTTAAAGCACATTCTAAGAAATAGGGAGAAGAAAAGAAAATTTAATAAATACCTTAAATTACTCATACCCCATTTTACTCACTGGACAATTGACACAAACGATAGTGGAAGTGATTTTGTTAAATATAAATCCGGGGGCTTATATCACCAAGCAAATTTATTGGGAGATGGTATTATTTCTCTCTTTAGGATAGTCGCACATTTAACGAATGATAATCCATCCGCAACTTTTATTATTGATGAGCCAGAACTTTCTCTACACCCAAGTGCTCAAAAAAGATTATCAGAGGTAATTTCCAAATTAGCAAAGACCAAACAGATAATTGTTTGTACCCACTCTCCTTATTATGTAAATTGGTTAGACTTTCTGAATGGTGGACGTATAGTTCGTTTGAATAAACACCTTGGCAAGAAATGTACCGTACACTCCCTTGATAAAACAAAAGATTATTCACAATTTATATCGAACAATGTGTCTGAATATCAAAAACCTCAATTATTAGATACAGTATCAAAAGAAATTCTATTTTCTGACAAAATACTGTTCACCGAAGGCCAAGAAGATGTGGGATTGATCCGGAGTTGGCTAATGAGGAAAAATAAAAACAATGTTTTTGATATTTTTGGGTATGGTGTGGGAGGAGAAACCAACATGAAATTATTTTTAGAAATGTCTAAAGACTTAGGATTAGGAAAAGTGGCAGCAGTGTATGATAATAATTCTCAATTCTTTACGACTGACCAATCGAATTATTCTGTTTATCAACTAAAACAGCTCCCTACAGATGATATTAGAGATAAAAAAGACGAGAATGGCAATATTGTAACTGAAGGCGTTTTTACCAGTAACGGAAGGTTGAAATCTAATTTTAAGAATCAATTCGAAAGTATTATGAGAGATTGTCTAAGATATTTTCGTTAATACAAATTCGCACCTATTATTGAATAACTAAAAGTATTCTTAAACATAAGTTACTCAAAAGTGGTCAAGAAGACAGTAGGAAGAGGAAAATAAAACTTGCGAAAATTTTCTCACATGGAGCGAGGGAGCCGAAGGCGACCGAGCGATGCAATGCGTCGACTTGTACTGAGCGTAGTCGAAGTATTTGTTTGTTAAGCGGAGGCCGAGCCCGAGCGAAGCGAGGGAGAGGCCGGAGCGTCGACGATGCGACTTTGTGTTGGCGATGGTAAGAGCACTTAAGGCAGTATCTCTCAATTCATTTTCCCCTTTAACCCCTTTTTCTTGAGAGATACTTGCATAAAGCGCAGTTACCTAGCAGGAGTTAGAAATTTCTGTTAAAATAAGGACCGTGCAGAACCTTGCTTCCTCAAAAGTTTTTTCGGAAGTAAGTTCGAGCAATATCATATACTCGCTCCCAGTCCCGAGTTGGCGGGTCCGCCCGTAGGGCGGACCATTGATTTAGAGCTTCGGAGCAAACTATTTTGTCGGTGAGCAGAGAAAGCCGAAAGATTTTTTTAAACTGCAAGTACCTTTTTTAAATTTTCAATCCCACTTGCGATATTTATTATTAATTGTTTCAAAATTTTGTTTTAACAAAATTTCAAGCTTCGCTTATTTTAATTCCTCCTTCGGAGGAAAACTTTGGCAAAAAGCGGAAGGAAATTGAATTTTTGCTACTTGAATTTTGTGCTGGCAGTTTGTATTATTGTTGGCGAAGTCAACTTTTCCGATTGCTTTTTTTAATGGGCATCTTGGACAACGAGAGCAATCGAGTTGACTTCACCAGGGTGCCCATTTAAGTGGAAATGGTGAGAAGGAAGTGAATTCCTTCTCACACCTTATACCACTTGAGCTTTTGTTTGCTTAGTTGGCTTTAGTTATTTTTACTTTTAAGATTATGGAACAAACTGCCAGCAATATGTCGCAAAAATTCTTTTTATATGCTCGCAAGTCTACAGATGTAGAAGATAAACAGATGAGGTCTATTCCGGATCAGCTTCTTGAACTTAGAGAATATGCCAAGCAACAGGGAATTAATATTGTAGAGGAACTTACTGAAGCTAAAACAGCTAAACTTCCAGGCAGAAATGTATTTAATAATATGCTTAGTAGAGTTGAAGCTGGCGAGGCAGAAGGCATTGTTGCCTGGCATCCGGACAGACTTGCGAGAAACAGTATTGATGGAGGGAAAATTATCTATTTATTAGATATTGGTAAATTAAAAGACCTAAAGTTTCCTCAACATTGGTTTGAAAATACTCCCCAAGGTAAATTTTCCCTTAATATGGCTTTTTGCCAAAGTAAATACTTCGTGGACTCGCTCTCAGAAAATACTAAAAGAGGAATACGCCAAAAAGTTAAAAGAGGTGAAATGCCGGGGCTATGTCCTGCTGGATACTTAAATGTAATGGTTAATAATCATAAAATTATAATCGTTGATAAAAAGCGTGCCCCTATTATCAAACAGGCATTTGAAATGTTTTCAACCGGCAAATATCGAATCCTCGATATTTGTAACTTTTTGGCTAAAAATGGCATAGTTGGTAGAAGTGGTAAGCCTTGGAAGATTGATCGAGTGTCTAAGCAGATTTTATCTAACCCTTTCTATTATGGCCATTTTAAATATTTAGGCGAGATCCACGAAGGGGTTCATCAGCCAATCATTACAAAGAAACTGTGGGATCAAGTTCACGAAGTCTGGAAGAAACGCAGCCATGCCTGGAAAGAAGAAACATTAAGGCCTATTAAACCCTTAACAGGACTTTTTCGCTGTGGTGAATGTAACATGATGATTACTGCTGAGGAGAAAACTAAATATTACCCTGGTACCAACCGTTATGTTACTTATACCTATTACAGATGTACGAAAAAGTCCAAACTCACTAGATGTAATCAACCTTTTATCCGTCAGGAAGAACTTGATAAACAGTTATCAGATCATATAGCCACAGTTTCTTTGAGACAGGATTGGGCAGATAAAATGCTTATTAAATTAAAAGGTGAAGAATTAAATGTAGCCCAATCCTGCCATGCGTTTGTTGGAGAAAAGCAAGCAGAAATTAAGGTAATCAATGAGAAACTTCAACGCCTCCTAGATAGTTACCTAGAACAAGACATCGAGCGTGATATGTACCTTACTAAAAAGTCAGACCTGCTTGCTTTAAAGAAAAAATTAGAGGAGCAAATTTTATCTTTCCAACAAACGCAAAATGCTTGGCTCGAACCAATGAAACAATGGATAGTGGAAGCTGCTAACGCAGCTAATATCGCAAGAAGTAACAACCTAGAGGAGAAAAAGGTACTTGCATTAAAAATCTTCGGCTCGAACCTTAAACTCACCGACAAAATAGTTTGCTCCGAAGCTCTAAATCAATGGTCCGCCCTACGGGCGGACCCGCCAACTCGGGACTGGGAGCCGAGACCGAGATTCGAACTCGGGACCTACTGTTTACAAAACAGCCGCTCTACCGCTGAGCTATCCCGGCAAGTTACAACATCTTAGATTGTAACAAATCCCCACCTCTATTGGCTAGTATTTATTCTCACTTGACATTTACTTCGATTATTCGAATAATCGAACTAAATGACACCAGAGAGAAAAAGGAAAAGTTAATGCATCCGAAAAAGCTAGAGTTAGCCGAACTTTAAACGGTGAGAAAATAATTCAGGAGAAATTGTTAAAGCCAAAAGAGCAGCGCCGCGTAAGTCACTGTTTTTGATCCCGATTTAATTTCCTGGGCAAATTTTAAACATACCCTACCTGACGGGTTTCCAAGAGATTTTCCCCGGTTAACACCAGGTGGGAGGACGCAAGTCCCAACGAATCTCATCGGGACTTATATAGTCCCGGCCCGTATCTTCATGGAATTGTGGAGGAAAATCTTTGAGTTTTTCCTCATCAAGTAGGGCAGTGAGTAATATGCCACAAATGGCTATTCTTGTCAACCGGTTTTATGGCGTAGGCAGGGGATTTTTATTTAAACACTGAAGATAATCCTGGTAAGTGATTGTCCCATCTGGTTTGCCTACGGGATAAAGGTCATAAGCCGCAGAAAATTTACCGTCGCCTGGGCGGGAATTGTAGTAGCTTTCAAAAACCGTCAGCAAGCAGGGAGGGTAGGGGGTTTGGGGATTTTGCGCAGCCAAAGTTGTAAATGAAAGGGGATTCTGCGCCAAGGGCGGATAAATTTCCTTGTCAGTGTAAATACGGTAAAAATATGTCGTATTCGGTAAAAGGACGCTGCTGATTGTGACTTTGTGGTCAGTCGTTTCTTTGCTGTCGAAAGTCGGAATAACCAGGGCCTCGGGTTTAGTGCCAAATTTTATCATCGACAGGACTCTGTTTCGGCTTCTCCAGGAAATTGTGACATGATTATCGCCTGCATCAACGCCTGGATTTTCCAGCGGATTATATTTTGTCTCGGCTTTGATAAATAGTTTTTGGGCCGAGGTAAAAGCTACCAGGCCAATGCCGGCAACAGCCAGAACGCCAACAAAAAAAATTAAATACAGGTTGAACTTTTTATTCATCGCACCCAAAGTAAAGTTTACCCTGATTGGCAACCGGAAGTCAAACCTAGCGCGGTAAAAGAACAGTCAGGAAGACCGAAATCACGGGAAAAAGGATATTGCTCAAAATGCTGCCGCCGGGAAGAGGAAGAAGCAGAATAATGAGAAAAAATATGCCATACTGGGCCAGACCATGCCACTCGTTGGCGCGGTCGTCAGGCAACAGCCCTCCGACGATTTTAAAGCCGTCCAGGGGATGGATGGGGAGAATGTTGAAAATCGCCAGGACAATGTTAGTCACGATCAGTATTTGAAAAAACGTTACTACGCTTTCGACTGCAGATCCGACAAAAAGAAAATCGGCAATTCGTAGGCAAAGTGATGCGACTGTTGCCAGTAAAATATTGCTGGCCGGCCCGGCCAAAGATATGAGCGCGCTGTCCCGTTTTGGATTTTTTAAATTAAAGGGATCAAATGGTACGGGTTTGCCCCAGCCAAAAATTATCGGTGAGCGCGATAAAAGAAGAAATAAAAACAGCAAACTGCCGTAAACGTCCAGATGCGCCAGGGGATTGAGTGTGACCCGCCCGGCCAACCTGGCTGTTGGATCACCAAGCCTGTCAGCTACGACCGCGTGCGAAAATTCGTGAATGGTAATTCCAACGATCAACGCGATCAGAATCGT
>CAZUUL010000030.1:0-9098 GCA_964623155.1 uncultured Gammaproteobacteria bacterium | reverse complement strand
TACCAGACTCTGGCCTTTGTCACGGCGTTCTTCACCCAAGCAGTTTGAAAAGATCATCGGTAATGAATCTACGCTTCAGCATGCGGTAAAACGGCTCTTTCCTGATTTTAATCTGGATGACATTTTTATTGCTACTGGTAATAGCTATGTTGCACTGGTAGCGCAACAAGTTCCCGGGTTGCCCAAAAACCATATTATTGCCGAACCGCAAATGCGTGATATAGGTCCAGCCGTAGGGCTGGTAGCGACAATCTTAGCAAATGAGCACCCGGGTGAACCTCTGGCAATACTCTGGAGCGACCATCTGGTGCGCAAAGAGCAGTTATTCAGGAAGATACTTGCTACAGCTTGTAAGATTATAGAAAAGAATAGCGATCATATGGTTTTTATCGGGCAAAAGCCGCGTTTTGCAAGTCAAAACCTGGGCTGGATTGAATACGGTAAAAGACTTGAGCAAGTTGACGGAATAGATATTCACGCCTTTAAGAGTTTTCATTACCGTCCCTCGCTTGAAAAAGCGAGCGAATATTTTTCCCAAGATCATTATGCTTGGAATCTTGGTTATTTTGTGACTACTCCCGAATTTCTCCTTGCCCAGTACAGAAAATTTGCCCCTGATATGTATGATAAACTAGAAAGAATAAAAAAAGCCTGGAAAACTCCCGCATTCAACAAAACCCTGGCAAAAATTTATCCGACGCTTGAATCGATTCATTTTGACAACATAATTCTAGAGAAACTTGATGAAGGCGACGCTTCGGTGATTACTGAAAACATAGAATGGAGTGATGTTGGAGCTTGGGAAGCCCTTAAAGAAGCCCTTCAGAAAACTCCCGAACAAAACATTACCAACGGCCGGGTGCTGACTATGGAGTCGCGCGACTCGCTCATATACAATTATCGTGACCAGCTGGTCGTAACCATAGATGTGGATGGTTTTTTAGTGATTAATACTCATGACGTTCTTTTGATCTGTCACAAAAACTCGGTCCCGAAGATTAAAAAACTCGTGAACAGTTTTATCGGCACAGAGAATGAACATCTTACCTAGTCATAAAGATAAAAATAACTATGGTATATGTTACGCTAAAGCGGTTTATCGATATCACAGGCTCTTGCCTCCTGGCAGCAATTTTTTTCCCAATCTGTTTTATAGTAGCTTTGGCCATTAAACTCGATTCGCCAGGTCCGATTGTTGCCGATACTCCACCACGGGTCGGAAAGAACGGAAAGACTTTCAAAATGTATAAATTTCGCTCGATGATTTTCAATGCCCATTCGCTTCTTCGGCGTGACCCCAAATTTAAAGAACTGTTTGCTAAGTACAAGCAGAATAGTTATAAACTCCAGGACGATCCTCGGGTAACAAGCGTCGGCCGTTTTATTCGTAAACATTCGATAGATGAGATGCCCCAGCTTGTCAATGTTATTAAAGGTGATATGAGTTTGGTCGGACCACGCGCCTATTATCCCGACGAACTTAAAGAACAGCAGAAAAAATATCCGGAAACGAAATCGCTGGTAAAAGAAGTACTTTCGGTCAGGCCGGGAATTACCGGAGCATGGCAGGTTTCAGGGAGAAGTCAGGTAAACTTTGATAAACGCATAGCCATTGACGCAACCTATGTCAGGCGAAGGTCAGTATGGTATGATATAGTTATTCTTGCTAAAACTCCCTGGGTGATGATAACAGGCAAAGGTGCAATATAAAATGCTTAGCAACGGTTTTCATAAAATTAGTCTTCAAAGTGAAAATCCCTCTACTTTTCAGAAGGAGCATGGTAGTGCTGTTCAAAAACCGGGAAAAAAGAGCCGCAAGAAAAAAATTAGCATTATTCTTTTGGCGACCCTTGTTATCCTGATTTTACTAGGAGGATGGTTTTTTATCCGAATCAATTCCCTGGTTATCCGCCTTAAAGAAAGCGAACAATCTGCGCGGAAACTTTCAGCTAGTTTGAAGAATCAAAATTTAGACGAATCGAAACAATTCGCACTGGAAACCAAAGAAAAACTGAAAAAAACCCAGACTGAATACCAGGCTCTCGCTTTTACGGGGTTTATTCCTTTCCTGGGTTCTTACTATAAAGACGGAGAACACGGTTTTGCCGCGGCCCAGGCTGGTTTAGAATCGCTGATAATTACCGTTGACAGTCTTATTCCTTATGCTGATCTTCTGGGTTTGAAAGGCAAGGGAACTTTTACGGGCGGATCAGCCGATCAGCGGATTCAGACGGCAGTTGCCACATTTGAAAAAGTAATTCCCAACTTAAGCGCCGTAGGTGAAAAAGTAGAAGTTGTTAAAAGGGAAGTTGACGCGATTAACCCCAACCGCTATCCGGAAAAAATAGGGGCTACGGTTGTTAGAAGTAAAATTGTAGCGGTTCGCGATCTGACGCATTCCCTGACAACTCTTTTTCTTTCTGCCCGGCCCCTGCTGGAAGAGTTACCAACAATCTTGGGTACAGAAAAACCGAAACGTTACCTAGTTGTGTTTCTTAATGACAAAGAACTGCGGCCAACCGGTGGTTTTATAACAGCCTATGCTATATTTCGCGTGGATAAAGGTAAACCGACGGTTGAGAAGGCTGATGATATTTATAAACTTGATGACAGCAGGAAGAAAAAAGTAGCGGCCCCGCCGGAAATTCTTAAATACCACAAGGGAGTTTATTATTTCAATCTTCGCGACAGCAACATTTCTCCAGATTTTGTGACTTCAATCAACGAGTTTGAATCGCTGTATAAAGACGTTTCCGATCCAGTTGCCTATGATGGCATTTTAACAGTTGATACCCATGTTTTGGTTAAAGCCATTGAAATTTTGGGTCCATTTGTCGTTTACGGCAGGACTTTCAGCGCCGACAACGACCCCCGTTGCAATTGTCCCCGGGCGGTTTATGAACTTGAAGATTATTCGTCTCGCCCTGTGGCTTATGTCAGGGAAGAAAGGAAAGACATCATAGGTGTACTTCTTCTTCAGATTATGCAAAAAGCACTAGGTGTGTCTCCAAGTCAGTACTGGGGAAGATTATTCCAGATGATATTAACCCAACTTGATGAAAAACATATTCTGGTTTATTTCAAAAATGAACGCGCTCAAACTGGAGTTGAAGCTTTAAACTGGGGTGGCCGGATAAAAGCCTACAACGGCGACTATCTGCAGATTACCGACACCAATTATGCTGGCGCAAAATCTGATCTTTTTGTCAAACGAAGCGTCAAACAAGATATCAGCATTGGAAATGACGGCTCGGTCGTAAAAACTGTAACCATTGATTACAAGAATCCCGCTCCTGCATCGGATTGTAATTTGGAAAGCGGAGGACTTTGCCTAAATGGTTTGCTCAGGAATTGGGTTCGCATATATGTTCCCGAAGGCTCGACCCTGTTATCGACAACCGGGGGAGAATCACCCAAAGATGACGGTTCTCAACTGGAGATGGTAAGTAAAAAAGATCTTGGTAAAACAGTATTTGAGGGTTATATCAGAGTTCGGCCCCAGTCGTCATCGCGGCTCGAAGTGAAATATAGTTTACCTTTTAAAGTGACGAAAGGTAAGGTGTATGATTTGCTTATTCAAAAACAGCCTGGCAGCGATGAAAATGAGTATTCAATATTCATAAATGGACGAGAGAAAGACAAATTTCCGCTCCAAACCGATAAAGACTTTCATTTAAAATATTAAACCTATGCGTCTTCACAAGACTGAAGCAATAATTTTAAAAAGAGTAAACCGGGGTGAACAGGACAAACTTATAACAATTTTTTCTAAAACCATAGGAAAAATGAAAGTTGTGGCCTGCGGAATTCGAAAAATTACCAGCCGGCGGGCTCCCCATCTGGAACTTTTTAACCGGGTTAATCTGACTTTGTACAAGGGACAATCGCTAGATATTGTTACTTATGTAAGCCCTGTTGATAGTTATCGCGGAATTAAAAATGATCTTGAGCGGATCGCCCTGGGTTATATCATTGTTGAGTTGGTAGATAGACTATGTGCTGAACATCAGCCGCATAGCGGTGTTTACCAACTTTTGGTTTCGGCATTGACCAATCTTGATCAGCAAAAGCACGGGCAAAATCTGGCAGAATCAGTAAGCAAAGAACTTTTATCTGAACTTGGTTTTATAGCCAAACTCCAGCAACAACAGCATTTTGACAGTTTTGCTTTTATCGAGCATCTTATTGAGCGCCGAATCCGCAGCCGCGAATTTCTCCAGTCTTTAACAAAACATGTCTCATATGAACGATAAAATGAATAAAATCATCAGTTTATGCAAGCGCAGGGGATTTGTTTTCCCTTCAAGCGAAATCTATGGGGGGTTTGCTGGATTCTGGGATTTCGGCCCGCTCGGTGTCGCCATGAAAAACACCATAAAAAGCTTATGGTGGCGTAATATTGTTAATATGCGATCTGACATATATGGTTTAGACAGTTCGGTGATTCTCAATCCCAAAGTATGGGAAGCATCGGGCCATACCGGGCCGGGGTTTGCCGATCCATTACGGGAATGTAAAGTTTGTCATCACCGTTTTCGGGCCGATGATTTAAAAGAAGACATTTGTCCGGATTGCGGCGGACCGCTTACGCCTGAGAAAAAATTTAACATTTTGGTCAAAACATTTATAGGTCCGGTTGAGGATACGTCTACCCAAGCATATCTTCGGGGAGAAACAGCCCAGGGAATTTTTATCAATTTTCATAATATTATTGACGCCTTTCATCCCAAACTTCCTTTTGGTATTGCCCAAATCGGTAAAGCCTTCAGAAATGAGATAACACCTGGCAACTTTTTTTTCCGCTGCCGGGAAATGGAGCAGATGGAGCTTGAGTATTTTGTAAGACCAGGCGATGATCAAAAATATTATGACTATTGGAAAGAATGGGCTTTTCACTGGTTTCTATCGCTTGGTCTTAAAAAAGACAATCTACGTCAATATGTTCATCCAAAAGAAAAACTCGCCCATTATTCACGGGGGACTACCGACGTTGAGTACCGTTTTCCCTTTGCTTGGAGTGAGCTTCAAGGAACCGCCAATCGGGCAGATTATGACCTGAAACAACACTCGCAGTTTTCCGGACGCAACCTTTCGTATCACGATGAGATTACCAATGACCGGTTCACGCCGTACGTGATCGAGCCATCCTGGGGAGTAGACAGACTTTTGTTAGCCCTGTTGATCGACGCTTACAATGAGGATGAGATTGCCGGCGAAACCAGAATTTTGCTTAAACTGGCAGCAAAAATTGCACCGCTAACCCTGGCGGTGTTTCCGCTGGTAAATAACAAACAAACAATAGTTGACAAAGCCCGGAAGATTTATGAGAATTTTAAATTGCAATTTCTAACAGCATACGATGATATTGGTAACATCGGTAAACGTTATCGCAGGCAGGATGAGATAGGGACGCCCTGGTGTGTGACTGTCGATTATCAAACACTCAAGGACGATACCGTAACGGTTCGTGATCGTGATACAATGAAGCAGGAGCGCATAAAATTATCTGGACTTGAAAATTTCATAAGCAAAGGATTGCAGTAAAGACTGATGCAGATCCCAATTTACAAAAAACCAATTGTTTGGATTATAATTTTTATGCTTTTGGCTGCCCTGGGGGGTGGTTTTTTTCTTTTTAGGAAAAAGCCGCCACCAGCTTCAGAAGAGGAAAATCAGCCGACGGAGACAGAAATTCTCCCGACGATTGATGCTTCAGTTGAGATTAGTTTGACGCCCCGGGCCGATAGGAAAGAGGTCAAACTGTCAATAAAAAGAATTCCGGCTGATGTGACGGCTTTGGAATACGAATTAAGCTATTTTACTGGGGGCGGTCTGTCGCGCGGAACATTTACCCCAAATCCTATAGAACTTAGACCTGAGGAGCGGGAATTTAGCAGAGATATTCTTCTTGGTACCTGTTCGCGCAATACCTGTACTTATGATGAGGGTGTGACTAAAGTAACGCTTACAGTTAAATTCCACAGCCCCAAGGGTGCCAGCCAGTTCAAAAAAGATTTCCCTTTGTAAAGTTACAATGCTCTTAGACTGGCCTCGCTCATACAATCAACTCGCAATTACAGAACCCCTTGACAACCACTTAAAACTGTATCAAAATGGGTTTATTGGGTAAAAAATGGGAAAAAGTGGGATAAAATATCTCTTGCTTTAAATTTATGTTCTTGGGTACATACTTTCATAACCTAGACGAGCGCAACCGACTGTCCATACCCAAGCGCTTTCGGGAAAAGCTTGGAGTAGCAGGAATCGTAACCAAAGGACTTGATGGCTGTTTATTTATTTACAGCCGTGAAGCCTGGGATAAAGTGGAACAGAAACTCCTTAGCATGCCCTTAACCAGATCAGATGCCAGAAGTTTTTCGCGATTGGTTCTATCAGGGGCTATGGAAGTTTTGCTCGATCGCCTTGGAAGAATTGTGTTAGCAAAATATTTACTCGAATACGCGCAAATTTCCGGAGAAGTAGCAGTTTTAGGAGTGGGAGAACGACTTGAAATTTGGAGCAAAGATCGCTGGCAAATTTACACCAGAACGGTGGAAAAAGACAGTAAAGACGTCGCCGAGAGGCTTTCGGAATTGGGAATTTGAGCATGGCCGAAGAAATATATCATAAAAGCGTTCTTTTACATGAAGTAGTTGAATGTTTTGCTGCCGGGGCAGGGCGAAGCTATATCGATGCCACTGCCGGCGACGGAGGCCATAGTATTGCCCTGGCAAGGACTGGGGCAAAGGTTTTAGCTGTTGACCGTGACCCGGAGGCGATTGAGCGTATTCAGAAGCGGTTACTGGGTCTAAGCAGTAAAATAAGCAGTCATATATCTGTTGTTCAGGGAAAATTTAGTGAAATCGTCAAGATAGCCAGCGCAAACGCTTTTGACGCAGTCGATGGAATCTTGTTTGACCTAGGTGTTTCGACCTATCAGATTAAACACAGCAAAAGGGGTTTCAGTTTTATGGAAGATGCATATCTTGATATGAGAATGGATGTGACCCTCGGCAATACTGCGGCCGACTATCTTAGATCATTAAGTCAAGATGAACTGGCGTGGATTTTCGCTCGCTACGGTGAAGAACCGCTGGCACAACAAATCGCACAGGCAATTATTAGGCAACGAAAAAAAAAGCCGATCACGACTACAGAATCGCTTAAAAAAATCATTACAGATACTTACTATGAATTTGAACATAAAAGATTAGTTGGAAATAAACATACTGCGACTAAAACATTTCAAGCACTCCGGATTGTTGTTAACAATGAACTAAGTGAGTTGCGCCAGGTTCTGCCGGATTGTCTGACAATATTAAAACCAGGAGGCAAGCTGGCTGTTATCAGTTTTCATTCATTGGAAGACCGTGTAGTTAAACATTTTATGCAAAGCCAGCCAGCTGTCAGGATGTTAACTAAAAATCCCGTCACGCCGGGCATAACTGAGAAAGCGGTTAATCCAGCTGCAAGGAGTGCCAAATTAAGAATCGGAGTTTATGAAAAAACAATCAAATAGAAACATACAAATAGTATTTATTATAGTGATGGTGTTGGCGATTGTTCAGGTGTTTGTATCAAATCGCCTGGTTTCTCTTGACGCCAAGGTTGCCGCCATTTCCCAGGAGTCGGGTTTACTTGAACAACAAAATTCAGATCTTTACCAGAATATTGCTTCCCGGTCAGCATACTTGACGATCATTCATCAAGCCCAAAATTTGGGCCTCGACAACGATACACAATTTTTATACCTCAATCAGAATTACAGAGTAGCTCTTGAGCGAAAAAATTAATCACTCGCCTCGGTGTATACCCGTCTTATGCAAGAAGTATATGAGTCGTATTCGCTTCGTTTCGTTGATTTTGTTGGTTTGGTTTGTCATAGTTTTAGCCAGACTTTTTTACTGGCAGATATTGGCGCATGAGCGTTTACTCGCCGATGCCCGCGAACAACAATTTTTCCGTTTGGAAATTCCTGCTACTCGAGGAGAAATTGTCACAAGCGACGGTTCGCCGCTTGCAAGCAACCAACTTTCGTATCTGGTTTATGTGGAACCAAAGAAAATAGAAAATAAAATCCTTACTGGACAAAAATTAAGTGAAATTTTAAGTCTGGATTCTGCAAGCGTATCAGCTCAACTTGCAAGTGACCTTTACTGGGTGCCTGTGAAACGAAAAGTTGCTAAAGATGTTGGTGATAGGCTCAAGACGTTTGCTTTACCGGGGATTGGTTTTGAGCAAGAGGATATTCGGTTTTATCCCGAAGGCTCTATGAGTGCCCAGTTGTTGGGATTTGTCGGATCGGCCTACGACGGCAGTCCCAAGGGTTATTTTGGCCTTGAGGGATACTATGACCGGGACTTGCGCGGAAGATTTGGGGTGCTGCGCCAGGCCAAGGATGCCAATGGCATTCCTATACTTATAGGGCTTAACGAACGACTTCTGCCTTTGAATGGTAAATCGATAAAGCTTCATATTGACCGGACTGTTCAGTTTATTGCCGAGGAACATTTAAAGAAAGCAATCGAACGCTATCAGGCAAAAGGCGGTACGGTGACGATTATGGATGCAAAAACCGGCGGCATCCTTGCCATGGCAAGTTATCCGTCTTATGACCCGATGAATTTTAGCAATTATTCTGACAATCTTTATAGAAATCCGGTTATTTCAGAGGGCTACGAACCGGGGTCTACCTTCAAAGTGCTGGTGGTTGCAGGAGCTATAGAGTTGGGTTTAATTGATCCCGATACAGTTTTTCCTGAGGAAGGGCCGATTGAAGTCGGAGGCTATAAAATCCGGACCTGGAACGATAAATACGGCGGCATGCTAACGACTACCCAGATTCTTGAAAGATCTTCAAATGTCGGCATGGTTTCTATAGCTTTGAGAATAGGTCGGGACAAGATGCTCGCACTGCTTAAGAACTATCAATTGGGAAAGCCAACCGGGGTTGATCTGGAAGAAGAATCTTCTCCGCTCCTCCGGCCCGATTCCGAGTGGAAAGATATAGATTTGGCTACTGTCTCTTTTGGCCAGGGTATTGCACTCACACCGTTACAAATGGTACGGGCAGTTGCGACCATCGCCAACCGCGGAAG
>CAZUUL010000029.1:0-9587 GCA_964623155.1 uncultured Gammaproteobacteria bacterium | reverse complement strand
TCAGCGGAATATTCCAGTCCTGCCGCTTTTCAAAGTCGCCCTTATCAAATAGAAGGGTAGCAGCATAGCTAGCGGAGTTGGTAAAAATTTCAAAACGATCACAGATTGACAAAACGGCAAATTTACCAATCCCAAACTCACCGATTCTGACCCGTTTAAAGACTGGACTTGTGGGATGGGTCCGTTTAAACGTTGACCCAATCGTAAAGTATTGCCTAAGTCCCTCTTTATCCATCCCTAAACCATTATCTTCAACCATCATCAGCGTATCGTTGATGGTGATTTTAACTACGGTAGCATCCGCGTCGTAGGTATTGGCGACCAATTCTCTGATAAGATCAAGGCTTTGACTATATAAACGCTCACCGATAGTCGTCAAATGCGATTTATCAAATTGGATCGGGATAAAGTCTTGAGGCATGATTGCCAAAAGTTTGGAGATTCGGGTAGTAATTTTTCATGGTATAATCTACAATTGTAAGGAAGTGGTGAAAATGCATGAACAGGATAGCAGAATAGAACCTGAGTGGGTTGAAGAATTACGAGCGTTGCTAGAGAGTAAACAGATTCCTGAACAACTCAAAAGGCAGAGGAGATTGGAAAAGAGAAGATTGGAAAATGGTTTAAAAAAATCAATCTCTGGGTTGGCCAAAAGCAGTAATCACAGAGTACAGGGGTAAATAGCTAAATTGCGATCAGTATATACCAGGTGAATATTGCTCATTTAATCAACTATGGCATACAATACTCGTATGCCTGAACTGCCTGAAGTGGAAACTGTTCGCAAACAACTGGAGCCGATTCTCGTCGGGAAATCAATCACTAACTTTTCCGTTATCCATCCCCGCCAGATTATTGGCAACCCAAAATCAATTATTAATCAAAAAATTATTGCTGTTAACCGCCGCGCCAAAGTCCTCATCATCGAACCTGCCAATGGCTACAAAATTCTCATTCATCCTAAGATGACCGGCCGAATTATTGTCCATAACCGACGCGAACCTCTCATCCTCCCCTCCCACCCCCTCACCAGTGAAGGCAACAATTCTAGTTATCAAGGCCTACCCAATAAACACACCCACGCCATCATTAGCCTAAATGATAAAACCATAATTTTTTACAACGATGTTCGCAAGTTCGGCTGGCTGAAAATTCTAGCCCCCGGAGAAAAATTCCCATTCCTCGATTCCCTCGGCCCTGAACCATTAACTGAAAATTTTAATGTTGATAATTTTTATAAATCAGTAAAAAAATCGAAAAAACCAATCAAAGTTTTGATCATGGAAGGGAAAGTTGTAGCCGGAGTTGGCAATATTTACGCCAACGAAGCTTTATTCTGTGCTAAAATTAACCCCAAGAAAAAAAGCAATACTCTTAGCAAAAACCAGGTACAAAGGCTTTACCTATGCATCAAAAAAGTCCTCCTAAAAGGCCTCAAATACCGGGGTTCGTCTTTAGCCTCTTTTGTCGATATTTATGGAAACAAAGGCAAAATGCAAGAAAATTTTCTGATTTACAATCGCAGCGCTAAACCATGTTTAAACAGTTGTGGAAATATTATTAAAAAATTTGTCATCGCTGGCAGAGGAACATTCTACTGCCCAAAATGTCAGAAGTAACCACAATTTCAGCCAATTTCAGCCGGGGAGTTTTACGGATTAATGATCAAAGGAATAAGTCTCGTTGTGAATGTTGTTCTGGTATCAGTTGCTCTCACTTGAATGATGAATTGTCTACCACTTTGGGTTGGGAAGCCGTAGATAAAACATCTGGCAATAGAGCCGTAGCGACAGAAACCATAGCTTAGTCCTGGCGGTAGGCCAGAGATGGTTATATTGACGACTCGATCACTGGCATCAGTATCACGCGCGATGACCGAGGCCACGTAAAAACGGAAGCGGCGCGCGGCAGGGAACTGAGTAGTTACAACTTGTGGTGCAGTATTTGCAGGCGTTGGTGTTACTAAAATCAGTGGTGTTGCAATCGGCTGAAAGGGGGTTGCAGCAGCTGTAACGCCGGGTATAAAAGGACGGTCGCTAACAGTCAACGTATAGCGGATTCTTGCTACATCACTAGTGCGACTTTGTTGATCAATCGCTTGTAGGGTGTATGTTCCTTGATAAACCCCTGTTGGTTTATTATTGTTGACATAGGCTCTCACAGTGTAACTGGACCCTGTTGTTATTCCTCCGGAAGAGTCGTAAAAACCAAATCCCTGTCCAAGCGTTGGACTAGCAGTACCACCAGGTGGAGTATAGGTTGCGTCTTGATTGTTCCGCAGCTGCCATCCGCTCGCTCCTGCTCCTGTTATAGTGAATCCATTTTGCAATGTCAAACCACTTGGACTTTGTAAATCCTTGACTAGCTCCATTATTACATTGGTAGTGGAAACATTAAGACTAGCAGGAGTGGCAATGGGCATAAACGGAGCAGTGGGTGTAGGTGTTAGTTGCTGTCGACATTGGTCACATGTACGACTACCTACTGTCTGTGCCGATATACACATACCAGGTATGGGCGCTAGTGCAGACCCATTTGTAGCGCAGAAATTTCTCCCGCCATAATTGAAGACATAAAAACAGGATAGGTTGCTATAACAACTTTCACACGTCGAATACGATTCGCAAGCAACAGCTGTGGTAGGCATCGGAAGACTGGGAATAGTCGAGTTGACAAAGGCAACATGACTTCCATACGCCGTCATATAGATACGATAGCCACTGTCATCCAAGACTCTGCCCAGTCGATCATCAAATTTCAACAAAAGTAGATCATGAGAGTCATGGCCAAATGGAGAGCTAGGACGGGTAAAATTACCTGTATAGCGCACTGTATCTGAAAATCTCACCTCGTCCAACTCGCCAACAAAATAGTAACCAGAAATACCACCAAGTCCATCTGGCGGTTTAGCAATTCGGTATTCTTTCGCTTGATCAAGAGAAACTTGACACGATGTTTGAAACCTTTGACTGCTATCAACTAGACTACCATTAATATAGAGTTTCAGATAACATGTATTATTCTCTGAAGTTGAAGTTACAGCAATGTGATTCCATTGGTCTGGTTGAAAAGATGTAGAACTAGCTCCACCTACGCTCATATAGCCATGGTTATTTGTACAATAGGTTTGTATTCCATTTACCCTACATAACGTTTGGGTTCCCACTAGCTGGGTGTAAATTGGACGAGTTAACCCTGTCTGTTCCTGCGTCTCTAAGCTTAGACGAAATATATATCCATAATCCTGTGATGTCTGTGTTTTCGTATAGCTGATTAAACTGTAAGCTCTGATATAGCTTCCACTTATTGGCTTGGCTACTTTTACCCAAGATTCTATAGTAAATGGGTTCCTCAAATTATAATAATTTCCATACTTTTGTCCCACAACATATGAGTCATTAATACTTTCATTATTAAATTGAATTGCTTTTCCAAATAAGCCTTGGGATACAACAGTTGTTGTTGGGATGCTAGTAACTAGGGGCGTAACTCTGGGTGATATTGGCCAGGGTGGGGAGGGTGGGGTGGAAAATTCAGAGGCACGTGGCAGATAGGTTTGGTAGGTTAAAACAGCCAGAACCGAGAGGGGGATAGATAACGCCACTACTAAAGTAAGGAGGGCATTACGATTGCGAAATTGAGTCAAAAAATGCAATACTTTTCCTATCACTTGTTTTAGTTGAACATAAAAACATGCACTTGTCAAGACGCTTTTACCACTTTTGTGTATCTCTATTTATCATTATTCTTCCCATGATCGTCGTGCCTCAATTTCCCAACCCCTATGAATTTCCCAAATTTATTGTCTTTGTCGTTTTTTCTTCGCTTCTTACACTTCTGCTGCTGAAAGTCTACTGGCAAAGTAATTGCTCAAAGGCCAACCAACTCCTTGATCACCTAACAACCTTCGTCCTTCTCTTTGCCGCCGTCTCCTTAATAGCTGATTTTATTGGCCTTGATCCATACACCTCAATTCTCGGAAGCAAGTTCCGTCACCAAGGATATGTGACATTGGCAAGCGGTGTGTTAGTATTTTTCACACTTCGCGCAATACAAAAATCAACCACAAGTCGTGCAGTTTTCCCCTACCAAACAGCAATTGTCACAAGTAATATTCTCGTTTCAATCTTTACCCTCTGGCAGGGAATGCGCGTCTACCTTTTCCATGATTTAACAATTCCTACCTACTTTGGTCGAATCGTAGGCACCCTTGGCAACCCAAATGTTTTAGGCGGCTATATCGCCATCACCTTCCCCTTTCTCCTTTTTTACCCAACGACTAGTCACAGGTATTTAGTGCTTGTCAAAGGATTTTTCATCTTTGCTAACGTTGTTAGCATCTTTTTCTCGTCATCCCGAAGCGCCATCTTGGCTATTGGATCAGTAATTATCTTAATAGTCATACAGGCCTTTAGTCAATTTTTCCCCGGCCAACGATTAGCCACGTGGGTTAGACGGCAGCGAATAGTGTTGTTTATGGTTGGGATAAGTAGCTTATTGATCATGGCTCTTATCCTTGCCAATCAGCCTCATCACATAAGCGTAAGAAATATGCTCAACAGCCTGTCTCTCACCGAGGAAAAAACGAGAACTTCACTCTGGGACAACCAGCTGGTAATATGGACTGAAGGTGTCAAGGCGGTTATTCAACGTCCAATCCTAGGTTATGGACAGGAAAATTTTGAAGTCGCAATCCCACGCGAGCGAAGGATGATGGTGGATAATGCCCACAACGTATTTTTAGAGGTAGCAGTCTCCTCTGGACTGATTGGCCTCAGCATTTACCTTGCTATACTCCTTTTTGCCTGGCAAAGAGCAAAACCTATTATCAAACTCTATCTCCTGGCTTTTCTCATCCGCTCCCAGTTCAATCCACTATCAATCTCAGACCTTGCGCTCTTTTGGATCATACTCTCTGAAGTCTAACTAACCACCTATTCTACCACCTCTTCTCCCTCATCAATCACCTCGTCGCCCAAACCGACCGGACCATCCTCTTGCTTTTGCGATGTGGTTGCTTTCTCGCCTTCAAACGGCAAAAACTGGAATGTCGCAAGCATCTGCTGGTAGGCTTTCTCCAATTCTTTATTGGCACCGGGGACAAACTCAACCACAAACAGCTGATTGCTTTCAATTGCTGCAATCCATAGTTTGTTGCTGTTGGCAAACTTAAGTTTTTTTGCAAACTCGCCACCCAGCGAAGAATCAAGATTTGAAGTGCTAGTTTTTGTTATTGGGTCTTTTTGCAACCATTCCTCAAGAGATTGATAATCTAATTTGCGACTAAAAATGCTTATCTTTCCGTCGCTGTCTGCGCCAGTAAATTCCCAGCGCGTCAGCTCGCCTGCGCCTGTGGCTGCCCGGGCAGTAAGGGTTTGGGGGTAAGAAACGCGAAAACCCCATTCGTCTTCCAAAATTACACCGGGTTGTTTTTTGGCTTCAGATTGGCCGGTTACGGCAACTTTTTCCTGTGCCGAAGAAAGTGGCGAAACTGCAGTAGTAGCCCGCCGGTAAATAAATATGCCTGTTACTAAAATTAAAGCCGCCGTGAGTCCAAGTAGCAGTTTTTTGTTTTGGTAAAATGGCTTGGGTTTGGCCAAAGTGATTTCAACCGTAGATTTTTCCACAGGATGAGATTATAATTTAAAACGTGTTAAAGCGAAAGACCATAATTGTATGTCTAATTTTTAGCCTTTTTTTGGAATTAGTTCCTCTGGCCAGCGTCCAGGCCATAACCCGCCGCAGCCTGCCCGGAAAAACCACGCGCTTAACAACCACAACCTCATCGGTTGGCACAAGCGTCCGCCTGCGTTCAGACAGGCGGGCCGTTATTGTTACTTTTTCGCACTTGAACCTGGCCGAATCAGTAACCTATGTTCTAGTCTATGAATCCAAGGGTAAATCTGAAGGTAGCCAGGGAAGCATCCGCCCAGCCGGCGAGATTGCTACTTCCCGTGAACTCCTTTTTGGCACTTGCTCAAGCGGAGTCTGTACTTATCACACCAATATCCGCAACGCCCGTCTCACAGTCATAGTAAAGCTAAAAAATGCTAAAACCATTAGAAAATCCTACAGGATTAGGGTTTAATAGCAACCTCCACTATAAATTTGACTCTGTGGTTAAAAATATGTCATGCTTAGATTGGCATGAACCCGCGATTTTATCAAGGAATTATCATCACCATTCTTACAGTCAGCGTACTTAATTTAGCTCTTTTAAATTATCGGGTTTTTTTTGCGACCAGCCTTGCTCCAGAAAAACTGTCCCCAGAAACCCTACCTCTCGCTATTCCCTCACCCACCCAATCTGTCCGCTTCTCAACTGATACTAGCCCGACAAATACCCCTTCTGCCTCGTGTTCAGCGTGCAAAACTATTTTTGCAGACGACATGAAAAATCTGGAAGAACGGCTAAATGTCAAAATCGCCTCGATCCAGCCCCAAACTCAAACAAACCAAAGCATTAAAGAATACTATATCCCTCTGGGTACCGGTTCAACCACCAGCGACAGCTGGCAAGACCAGACCGGGACCGATACTACGATCAATACCGTAGATTACAATTCTATAAAAGAAGTTTATTTTGAAGTCAACATGCACATTCCAACCAAAAACGGCCAAGTCCAGGCTAGACTCTATAATGTCACTGATAAAGCAATTGTTTCTGGCAGTACAGTCTCAACCGATGCGGGTGTCTCAACCAAAATCGTATCGCCGAAAATCAACTTGTCTTTGGGAAGTAAAACCTATCGCGTGCAAATGCTGTCAACCCTAAAATATCAGGCAAACCTGGATCTGGCGAGGATAAGAATAGTCACACAATAATTCTTAGTTTCTAAAAGGGTCAGACCTTCAACTAATTCAAGGTCTGACCCTGAGAGGACTATGCTTTTCTGTCCTGACTGCAATCATGAACTAGCGCCAAAACGGGTAGAAACCGATGCCCCGGGCGGAACGGTTGAAATCGACCGCTGTCCTTTCTGCGGCGGCGTCTGGCTCAACCACTTTGAAATCAACCGCCTGCCTACCCATGAAGCTATCCGCCTAAGCCATCTCCCCAGTTTTAAAGACACAAGTTCCGCAGGCGGGTTGGGCAAGTGTCCCCATTGCGGCATTGCTTTAAGCAAAAATTCAAGCGCTCCCTTGCTCAAGCACACCCCCATCCGAAGCTGTCCCCAGTGTCAGGGGAGTTGGATTTCGAAACACGATCTGGCACGGGTAAAACAAATGCAAGATAGCCTCCTTAAGCGCATTAAAACAATTGCTATTCCCATTGCTTCAATTTATGCCGTACTTTTACCGCTAGTCTTAGTCGCGTTACTCGGCGGAGGTATTGCCTTGACAGTTCATTACAACCAACAGCAGAAAGAAACCCAAATCCGGGCCCTGGAACTCATTGGCACGCCCCTGGTCATTCCCACCAATCTGCAAGGACCAACCCGCACCGTTGCTCTAAGCTTTACTTCTAGTGTTCCCGTCACCTCTTCTTTGGTTCTTACCGGACCCCAGATAACCAGCCGCCGGAGTCTGACTATAAGCGACACGCCCAAACTTAGCCATGCCATTTTCCTTACCGGCCTGGCAGCGAATACCACCTACAACTACACCTTAACCGTCCAGGACGAAAAAGGCCAGAAAACCGAGCTTAGCCAAAGCTTTAGCACACCGTAATTTTGGAATTATGAATCTAAACCTGGTAAAACAATTTTTTACCATTGTTGGTCTTATCGGTCTGGCTGGGATAATTGTTATAAGCAGTATAAAACTTAGCCAGCACACAGCTATAGCTCCCAATGCGCCGGTTTCCAAACCGCTGGCCGCGGAGACGCAGTGCGTTGTCGCATTTGCCATAGCCGCGTCTTCGAGCCACATTTCCACTTCAACTCCAAAAAATTCACCCGCACCTTCAACAACTGCTTTAACCGCCAGTCTCTCGCCCTCACTTCAACCCTTCAGCCCAACCCCGATTAAATTGAGGCCAACCCCGACTAGTCCGGTCCAGTCAGAGCAAATCGCCCAACTGAAAACGCCGCAAGCAGGCAGCATGATTGCTACTTTTACTCTGATGACTGTAGCCGCCGCCGTCCTGTCTGCAGGTGTCGTTGCCCTACTGCTATAATTCAAAAATCAACTTCATATCTTTATGACGTTTCCCGACTTTTCCCATGAACAGAAAATTTGGGGCCTAGGATATACTTACATTATCGGCGTCGACGAAGTCGGACGCGGAGCATTTGCCGGGCCGGTTGTGGCAGCAGCTGTAGTCATCAAACAAAATCAGCAAGCGAATCTTAAAGACTTGGGTATCAACGATTCGAAAAAAGTTTCCCCGCGGCGCAGATTGAATCTGATGCGCCTCATTAAACGGCAAACAGCCTATGCATTGGGTACAGTGAATATAGCCACCATTAATCGCGTCGGCATTGCTAAAGCAACTACAATAGCCATGCGCCAGGCAATCGCCCGGGTTCTTAAAAAGTTGTATTTTGATTCTACGATCGTGAGTCGAAAATACAAATCGTATCCAAAATCTTTTCTGTTTGTGGATGCCTTTTATGTAAAATATGTCGCCGGAATCGGTTTAAAAAATCAGAAAGCTATTGTCCACGGCGACGAAAAGTCTGTGGCAATCGCTGCTGCTTCAATTGTCGCCAAAGTCCACCGCGACAAATTTATGATGAAACTGGACCGCAGATACCACACCTATAACTGGGGAAAAAACAAAGGCTATGGAACGAGAGAACACCGGGAAGCAATCAAACTTCACGGGCTAACCAAACACCACCGGAAAAAGTTTACTCGAAACTTGCTAGTCCAAAAAGAATCAGAGTTCTTTCCCATGCTTCCTAATTCATGATTTCTGATTCAAAGGTATGAACCCCAGAGCAAGCTCTGGACACGCTTCCGCAGCAAGCTGCGGGGAATGTAACCCATAAATATCAACCTCGTCCTGAGCTTGTCGAAGGATTCAAAGCTTTAAGCCCTTCAGGTATTCTCTAAAATCTCCATTTAACTCCCCGTGCTGTAAAGCGAACTCAACCACGGTTTTAAGATACTCAATTTTATTTCCAGTGTCATAGTATTTGCCATTTTTTATTTCTGCAGCAATAATGCGTTTTCCGTCTTCTAGCATGAGTTTAAGTACATCGTTATAATAAAATTCCTCATCAACCTCCAGATGAGCCACGGCGGCGTCGACATATTGGAATATTTCTGGGGTAAAAAGAAAACCTGAAACATTTGCTAAGTCTGATGGAGCATTTGCTTTACCGGGTTTTTCTATAACTGTATCCATATCAATCAATCCATCTCTTATCTTTTTACCACCGGCAACTCCATAACGGCTGTAGTCTTCATCCTTAATAAGACGAATACTAGCAAGGACAGAACAGCCAAATTCTTGGTAGACTTCTATTAATTGTTGGAAACGTGATTTTGGTTCAGCTTTGATAAAATCATCGCTCCAGGTGTAAATGAATGGTTCATCACCCACAAGTTCTTTGACATTAAGAAGTGGTGTTCCATTACCATATGGCCCTTTTTGACGAACATAGATAAAATTTGCCATAGACGAAATACGGCGAATA
>CAZUUL010000028.1:3519-9588 GCA_964623155.1 uncultured Gammaproteobacteria bacterium | reverse complement strand
TTAACCGCGCCAAATACTATCTATACAAGGGGGTGAATCTTGCGAGACTTTAGTTTGATACAAGTGTTTTGTACTGTATTGTATAATTTCATTTAATTCAAATACTGATGTTATGAGCAGACTGAATGAATCTGAAAAACTAAGACAAAATTTTCCAGAGCTTGACCGTGCAGTTGCTGCCACACGGTCCTTGCTGGTGGACGACAGAATCTTGCATCTACTTGACTATAGTCAGCGGCAAAGCAACTACACCAGATCGGTTCTAGACACCGCCGTTGGAGACGTCGGTAAATTTACTATGACGCGCGAAGGTCCAATTTGCTGGCTAGGAGGATCAGAAATAGATCAAAACGTGGAAATCCAGTTACTCCCGAGACTGTCTGGATTCACTATCTTTGCCTTTAAAGGACCGCGTTGGGTAGACTACGTTGATAAGGCATTGTTAAAAAAAATAATAAGTGGTTCCTTATCTTCGCAGGAGCATGAACAACTTAAACAACAGTCTGGACTGATTTACCGAGACAGAGATAAAAATCCTGTTTTTGTTGACACAAATATAATTTTAGCAGTGGCAGCATTGAAAAATTCCTAATGTAATACCACCGATATAGACCCATTGGTCCAACTTCTTCACTACGATTCAGAATTTAGAAGTGGTCCGAGAAAAGAAAATGTCTTGACCAATTTACTTGGTACTAAAGCTTATAAGGCAGAGTGGGCAAAGCGAGGAAGCAAAGATGAATTAGTAGTCAAAATACATGATCCACGCTTTGTGAGCACAGATTATTTCTGGTGGGCAAGACTTCCCGAAATCACTGATGGTAAAGACAAATATATACCCTTTGGCAGGAAACCGAACTTTACTGATTGGGATGTCGAGAAGATTTTGAGTTAAATGCTACTTTATTTTGCGCATTTGTTTGTACATTTGTCTAATGAGTTTAGTATAATACAACTACTATGAAAGCAACCATTCATCCAACCTGGTATCCTGAAGCGCAAGTTGTTTGCAGTTGCGGCAACAGTTTTACTGTTGGCTCGACCAAAGATGGCTTCCATGTAGAAATCTGCAGCAAATGCCACCCGTTTTTCACCGGTGAACTGAAATATGTTGACACCAAACGCAGGGTGGAAAAGTTCCAGGCTAAAGCAGCCAAAGCCCAACCCTCCTGGACCGCAACCGGCAAAGCGGCTAAGAAGGCAAAAAATAAAGCCGACGCAGACACCGATAACCAGCCCAAGACGCTCAAAGAAATGCTGATGGAATTACACAAGCAGTAATCTTCTTACACTATCTATTCTGTTAGACTTTGACCTTATATCTTACGTTTAATGACCAAATTCCAAAATCTAAATCCTAAACAAATTCAAATGATCAAATGTTCAAAAGAATGTTTTGAATTTTGAGTTTTGAATATTTAATATTGTTTAGTATTTAAGATTTGGAGTTTGGAAATTTTCTCATATGGATTATCTTAAACAGGAATTAAATCGACTGCAAGAAAAAATTGAACAGACAAAAGCGCTACTTTCCGATCCCCTGATGCGGGAGCTGGCTGAAAAAGAGTTGGCTAAACTCGAACAGGAAAAAAATAGCCTTGAAGGGGCGCAAACAGCCGGGAGCCAGTCTTTGACCAACCCGGATGATGGCGACGATTTAAATACTCGCAACGTACTTCTGGAAGTGCGCGGGGGCGCCGGTGGCGAGGAAGCAAAACTCTGGGCCGATGATCTTTTGCGCATGTACTCCAAGTACGCAACTGGACGCGACTGGCGGGTTGAACCGGTTGACAACAGTACCCTGAAAATAAGCGGCAAAGGCGTGTATGGAAGGCTTAAATACGAAGGCGGCGTCCACCGCGTCCAGCGCATTCCAACTACCGAATCAAGTGGCCGGATTCACACATCAACCGCAACTGTAGCTGTTTTGCCCGAACTTGAAGACGTTGATTTTTTTGTAAACCCGGAAGATATAGAATTTGCGGCATACCGATCGGGCGGTCACGGCGGCCAAAACGTCAATAAGGTTTCTACCGCCGTCCGGCTGCGCCACAAACCCACAGGTCTTATCGTCACCTCGCAAAACGAACGCCAGCAGCATCAAAATCGGGAAATTGCCCTGAAAATTTTGCGGGCCAAACTCTGGGAGATTGAGGAGGAACGGCGTCTGGCACAAGTATCGGCGGCCCGCCGCGCTCAAATCGGCCGGGGTATGCGCAATGAAAAAATCAGGACTTATAATTTTCTCCAGGACCGCGTCACCGACCACAGAATCAAGCAATCCTGGAGTAGGATTGAAGAAATTTTGCAAGGAAAGCTAGGGCAAATTATTGAATCTCTCTTGCATTCTCTGTCGTCTATCTTGATCTTCGGCTCTTAACAACCCAGTTAATCTCTGTACAAGTGTTCCAGATGCTAAAGCAGGCAGTCCATCTTCACCTATAGGCAAGTCGGATCTCCCAGAAAGTGCATTAATAAGCCCTTGCTTTTGACTCAAACTCAAGACAGGTTCAGTTCTTGTTTCTACATTTGCCAATTCTACTCACCTCACAATTGAAATTAATTATAAGTTTATCCGTTGCTCTCTCCCAACACTAATTCTTTAACAACGTTTTTTCCGTCACGCCAAACTTCAAGCATTACTTTATCACCGGCTTTTTTCTTGCTGATTTCTTTTGCCAGATCGGCCTGTTTGTCTTTGATTGCCTGACCGTCGAATTTAGTGATGATGTCCCCGACTTCAATGCCGGCTTTCTCGGCTGGCGAACTCGCCACCACTTCGCGCACATAGGCTCCTTCGGGAATTTCGTGCAACAGCGCCAGATCCCGGTCGATAACCTGATAGCGAATGCCTATATACGCGCGTTCAAATTTGCCGCTGCGGTTGAAATTATCAAGACCATCCTTGATAATGTTGATAGGAATGGCAAAACCGATATTTTGTCCACCAGAAGCAATCGCCGTGTTAACGCCGATTACCTGCCCGCCGGAATTTAACAGCGGCCCGCCGGAATTTCCCGGATTGATAGCAGCATCAGTCTGGATAACGTTGTCCAAACGCTCACCATAGCCTTCAAATGGACTGCCGGCGGTTATTCCCCGACCCAGGCCTGAGATAACGCCTGTGGTGACTGTATGGCGAAATTCTCCCAGGGCCGTGCCGATGGCAATTACAAATTGGCCGACTTTGAGTTTGGAAGAATCCCCCAACTCCACTGGTTTTAGGCCCGCCGCATCTATCTTTAAAATCGCCAGATCATTGCCCGGATCGCGGTAGATTTTTTTAACGTCGTATTTTTTGTCGTCTTTGGTTATGACATTGTATTTGGCTTGTGGGTCGGAAACGACGTGTTTGTTGGTAACAATCAGCCCGTCGCTTGTGGTGATAAAACCCGAACCAATATCCTGTTTAATTTCTTGTCTTTGGGTTCTCGGCTGCCGGAATATTCCAAAAGGATCATACGGGTCAATGCTGAATGGATCGACAACCCGTTGCGTTTTTTCTATTCCTATGGTAACTACCGATGCAGACACCCTGTCCACCACATCGATAACCACTGATTCCTCTGTCAGAACCCGAACATTTTCTTTCTCGGGCTGATGCTGATTAAACTCTTGAAGTTTGGGTAAATGGAGGTTTTGCCAGTTGATATCGAGGTAGCCTCTTTGCATGCCATAAACAATAAACAGAAGAAGAATCACAGTTGCAAATATTATCCGTTTCATTTTGTAGTTATAAGGGTCAGACCTTCAAGTCATTCAAGGTCTGACCCTTTTTTAGGTCTGACCCTGATAGACCCATACAAGACATTCATTGTAACAAAACCGAAATGGCTTTCTCAAGTTGCGGATCACGCTCGGGATTTTTTTCATCCATCTCGACGACAACATCAGGCGTAACTCCTTGTCCATTAATCCAAGTATCATCCGGCAAAAGCCAGCGCGCGACGGTCACATGCAGACCCGCGCCGTTGGGCAAATCTTGGGTATCCTGGACCGAACCTTTGCCGAAAGTTTTTTGCCCGACAAGTTTGGCCCGGCCTCGCACTTTAAGCGCTCCCGCCACGATCTCGCTGGCTGAGGCGCTACCTTTATTTACCACAACTACCAGCGCTTGGCTGAGAAGTTTTCCCACTTTGTTGACTTGATAGACATTTTTGCTGCCGTCGTTATTTTGTTGACTAACCACGGTTTTGTCGCGGAGGAACTCGGAAGCTATGCTTATGGCTGCCTGCAAGTAACCTCCCGGATTGTTGCGCAAGTCCAAAACAATGCCTTTAATTTCTCCTTTCTTATAATCGCTTTCGATCTGATTGACTGCGGTTTGCCACTCATCCATGGTTTTGTCGCCAAAACGGTAAAGTTTTAAATGGGCAATGTGCCCACAGTCATTACAGGCGGTTTTTATGATTTCGCAGCCCTCGCCGGTGCATTTTACATTTACCTTATCCCATTCGACGCTGGCTACATGAATCGCATCCCGGGTTATCGAAATATCAACCGTTTTGTCTTCCTTTTCGTGCAAAATTGTCAGTAAAACGCTGCTGCCCTTTTGCCCGCGGATTTTGGCTACGGTTTCCGGCAGTGTCCAGTCTGCGGTTTCTTTAGCGTCAACTTTAACCACCCAGTCCCCGCTTTTTATCCCTACCCGCTCTGCCGGGGTGCCTTTGAGCGGCGCAATCACGATAATGCGTTTATCTTTGACTCCCAGTTGCGCGCCGATGCCTTCGAACTGCCCGCCCAAATCGTCTTTTGCTTCTTTATTTTCTTTCGGCGGCAGAAAAACCGTGTATGGGTCATCGAGCGATGCTACCATTCCTTTTACCGCGCCATAAACCATTTTTTGCGCATCCAAGGCTTTTTTATCGATGTATGATCGTGACAATCTGTCCCAGACGTCCCAAAAAAGTCCAAAGTCAACTTGGGCGGCTACCCCGGCCGGCGGTTTCGTACCCGTGTAGTTAACCGAAGCGTTAACCCCCGGACCCAGAATGCGCTCTCTTTTGCCAATGTTGTAACCGATGATACCGGCAACGACCAACAGGACGATAATGATAATAATGCGATGGGGAAAAATTGTACGATTGCTGTTTGAAGTCATTGAAATGAAATCTTATCTTGGCCGGACTACAAATGGTAATAACCCCAGATAACGGGCACGTTTGATGCTTCTGGTTATGGCGTTTTGATGGCGGCTGCACGTACCTGTCGTTCCCCGGTCCGTGATTTTGCCTCTTTCAGTCATAAACTGGCTCAAGCGTTCCCCATCTTTGTAAGTTATGTCCGTTTTGCTTTCGCAAAATGGACATTTTTTGTATATCCGCCTTTTCCTGATTGGGGTGTGGCGTGATCTTCTCATGCTAATTTAAATCTATTAAAAGGGAATATCGTCGGGATTGACGTTTTCTTCTTTTGGCGCTTCAACTTGACTAACTTGTGTTTCAGCAGTTTTGGTTTTTTGTTTTTCTTTGCCCGCTATAGCTTTAGCATCGGCGGGTTTTTTTTCGTCTGGAATATCGCCTTTTAGCGGCGGCGTTGTCGCGCTAGTCGACGGGCCGGGAGAAGAAGGCGGCTGGCTGGCTGCAACCGGAGCCTGAACCGGGACTTGTGTTCCACTACTTGCCTCTTCCATAATTCTTCGGGAATCCAGAAGAATCATGTCATCAATGACGATTTCCGTAGTCGTGCGTTCCCGGCCGTCTTGACTGGTCCAGGTCCGGGACTGCAGGCGACCCTCAACATAGACTTTTCTGCCTTTGGTTAACAGCTGGCTGCAAAGTTCAGCCAGTTTATTCCAGGAAACGATCCGGTGAAATTCTACTTCTTCCCGTTTTTCGCCTGACTCCATCACCCATTGGCGATTGGTAGCCAAACCAAAGGTGCAGACAGCCGTGCCCTGCGGGGTGTAACGCAGTTCTGGATCGCGCGTCAGGTTACCTATAAGAGTGACTTTGTTTAAAGATCGGCTTGACATACTTTAAAAACTTTTAACTGCTTTTACCTGATCTTGGGTAAGCGAAAGGAAGCGGAGAATATTATTAACCGTGAGGGGAATTAAGAGAGCCTCCG
>CAZUUL010000028.1:0-3509 GCA_964623155.1 uncultured Gammaproteobacteria bacterium | reverse complement strand
TTGAGCGAGAAAATGCCTAAATAACCTTCGCCTTCTTTTTTTATGTCATAGGCAAGTCCCCGCTTGAGAAAGGGGGTTGTTAACTTGCTTTGTCCGTCATGTTTTTTGACTAAATTAGTAATTGTTTTCTCAACTTCCTGTAGTTTCGCCTCTGTCAAGCTCCCCCGCGCCACCACCGAAAGTATATAATTCCTCACCATATGTAACAAGGTATGATAGCACAAAAATCCCACCCCCTGCAAGTTGAACTATCTTGTACTTTAAATTCGATTCGCTAGTTTTTTACTTTCAGCAGCGGCCTGCCTCTAACTGCGGTAAATATTGCTTCAGGATTATTAACCCCTTGGGAGACCAACTGTTTTCTTACAGCTAAAGATTCAGCAACGTCGACGAAGTAAGGAACAGAATATGCGCCGAAGGGAACAACTGCACTACTTTTTACTGGTTTCATTCCTGTTCTATCTAACGTCTGTACTAAATCACCAGATGCAAGACTTTGAGCTATTCTTCTTGTTGCATCTCTCTGGGTGCTTGAGAAATCTACATGTCTTGAGAAACCATTTGCAGCCTCAGCACAGGTAGCAAAAAACGCTGCTTCTCCTGGATCAACACCGCCTATAGTTCTGGCAAAGACTTCCTGTTGACCAGAAGCAGAAATGGCATTTGGGAATAGACCGGATCGTGCCATTTGAATCGCGTAATACATATGGGCTAACTCGTGTACTTCAACATGTCCTTGAATCTGAGGCCCATGGACAAGACACATTCGTAATTCTGCTTCACCGCCTGGATTTACACTGCCGAGAAGCAAAGCAGAAGCTCGTTGATCGTCAAAACCTGCATACTCTATTTCAGGAATACCGCCTGGGAAATACGGAGCAAGTACTGCTCTCATATCTGCAGCACTCACTAAAGGCTCTGCTTTAGGCCAGGGTTGTCTACGGATTTCTGCTGCATGCGTAACGTTAGGATAAGTTGTATCTTTTATTGACCTGATAGCGTCAAATAAACTATTTAACCGAGCAGGCGTGTATCCTGCTTTATCCAAGAAATCACCAAACCCAGCATAACCTGCTTCTCGCATTCTTTGAAGTCCTTTAAGGAAAGCAGCAGTATAGGGTTCGGCATAGGCTTGAAGATCGGCAGTAACTGCACCCAGTCCTTCCATACCAACTTGGCCTCTGCGTATAGGCAGCCATGATCGAAGTAACGGGTTATTTACCACCCTTTCATCTTCTTGTAAAAATTCATCGATTTGGAGAAGGTTTACATTTGGTACTTGGAATTGACGAATATCGCCAGGAAGCACAACAACGACAGCAGGTAATGTATCGACAAATTGCCTTGCTTGTTCAACGGATTCTCCTCGATATTTTGCAACTGCAGAGAGCGTTTGGGTAAGGTCGGTTTTACAAAACTCTCTTAACTGGGCAATACCAGCTTCATTTATCAATCCAGGCTCTGCTTCAGTTTGTACTGACATATAGAGAGTGATATTCTAACAGAAAAAATGAGGAATGCAAGTAGGACAGGACGAATTATCTTTTTTTGCTTTCAGCGTGTAGCCTTAGTAGTTCTTTAACTGACGAGACTTGCTGTACTTTTCTTCCTGGTTGATCTGCTGTATCCTCTGGGCTTGCGTTTAGATGGTAAATGACTCGTCCCCAAGGACCCCTGCCTTCTTTGATAATTGCTGGAGTGGTAGTATCTTCTTCTTGCCCACCACTGAAAGTTAAAGTGGAGGTGCTACTTGGCCCTTTATAATTGAATTGCTCAATAACTACCGGGTCATGTCTTTCATCCTCAATCCGCTCATTTCTTAAAGTACCATGCCCGTCGAATCTTCTCTCAGTCGTGGTCTTTGCCCAGGCCCCAATGCTGACTTTGGAATAAGCAAATTTTTCACCTTCTTCTTTTCTTTCAAGCTGTATTTGCGGAGAACCCATGGCCGGAAAAGCGCAAAATTCATAAGCTAGGGGCAAATTTTCTGGACTCTCGTATTGATTAATCCATGCTTGAAGAAATCCATCTTTTGAAAAAAAATCAACCTTGCAGCGGCCTCCCATTGCTTGCACTCTTTGAGTTATTTCTGTCTTAGTCGCACCAGCAATGAGTTCTATCTGTGTTGGATCAGCGCGATTGGTCACTCTGACATAATATTTTTTTGGGCCATCCGGAATTATAAGTTCTTGCCGTTCTTGGGACATATATACTCACCGTATATGAAAACTGTTAACTACAAAACAATTGATATTACCTCGTTGTCGACATAACGTATGGTAAACAACAGCTGTCTCCTTTCGTTAACCGAAATTTCTACTTCTCTGGGAGGTTTTGCTGGATCAAAATGTCGTTGAAATCCATTTTCATATACTCTATTAATAGGTCCCTGGGCTGCTCCATATCCCATTGCCTTCAGGTTGGGAGCAGATCTTTCTACCAACAAATCAACTGCCTCTTGAGTAATCCTGGCTGCAGTATTGACTCCAGATGCTTGTCTAATTCTTTGCAGAAGCTGCCGGACTGGGTTTCGTGTTGAGGGAGCATAGAGGGCTTGTTTTAGCATATCTGGAGTAACTCGTTTAAAATTGATCGGGTCTCTACCTGCGGTTCTCCTGGCAATATCCTCAAAGAGTTTTACCAGGTCTTCACTTTTGACTGGCCTATCTTCATCAAAATCATAGAATAAAACCCCTTTTTCTGCTGCTTCTACAGCGGCTAGTTGACCAAGGCCAGCTTTACCCAGGGAAGACACTACTACGCCAGAAATGTATTCGGTATTGACTTCATATGTTTGACCATCTATGGTCACTTTTACGATATTTCTTACGTTGTCAAGTAAACGATACAGAGTCTCTGCAGCAGCTCTTTTGCGTTCTGCGCCTTCACCTGTAGATAGTCCAGAAGCAAGACGAATAGCTTCGTCATAAATTACGACTACTTTTTTATTATTGATTCTTTCGGCGATGACCTGTTGTGGTGTCATACCTCTATCTGCAGTAATATCTCTGATAATCTTGGCTACTAAATCTTCTTCGTGTTCACCTTTAATGCCTTCCTCAGTAACTTTGGTCAGGTTGATTTCTGGACAATCAAGACCTAATCCATCTTTAAGAACCTTCCTTACTCCAGAACTTTTGCCTGAGCCGCTTGGTCCACCCACAAAGACATTTAATTTTTCACCGTTGTCACTTCTCTTATCCAAATCTTTGTACCCACAAGAAACAGTAGCCCTAGAAACAATATCCAGACCATAAAGAATAAGATCTTCTAATGCTTCTTCCTGTCCCCGAAAATCATCGACTAGTTGATTCCAAACATCCTCAAATTTAGGTAGCCTCCTTGTTTCCGCCGACTTAACCTCTGTTGATATGGCAATCCGAGTTTGAGGCTGTTTAAGTTCTGCTTGCTCAACAAGTGTTAGTAAATCATTCACAGTCAACCTATCATTAGCGATGGTGAGCAACTCTAAGCACTGTTCTTGAAGTTCTGGCGAGAAGCTAGCAAGA
>CAZUUL010000027.1:3547-10334 GCA_964623155.1 uncultured Gammaproteobacteria bacterium | reverse complement strand
TTTCATTTTTATCAACCAGGGCAATGAATCCTTCCTGGAACTGAAGCTCGCGGACAATAGCTTCAATGAGTTTTTGCGCAGTTTCCACAACACCCAGGGAAGTGTTCATAATCTCGTACATCTTGCGCAAAACCCCGAGTGTCCGATTGCGGATGGCCAATTCTACATTGCGTTCGTAGATTTCTTTATTGACGTGGGCCAGCTGGTCGTCTATCTTCGCGTGATCATCAGCTGTAGGCTGTGTGCTTGAGCTTTGGCTAGTTAACATGAAAAAAGTATACCATCCTCAAGTAGTAAATTACCAGAATATAGAGACAAATGCCTGATCAATATGGATAAGTAGTTAACAACCAGATGCGAAAAAGCTTCGATGGCAGCAATGGAGTGTGCGGATAATCTTTGCTAGCTCCTCTGGGCGAACAGGGGGTTGATTTCTCCTAGACTCTTCTATCAGGTTTAATTATCGTACCCAAGAATTTCTCATTGCTGATTGCCTTTTCAACATTTTCTAACTTTCTCCCATTTAGGAAGTATACTGTGGCAGAGATATCTTGAGCGAGTTTAGCTGCTACTGGATCAAATGGTGCCCGGAGTCCCGGAATCCACTCATCGCCAATCATAGCGCGATAGTCTGCCCATGATATCGTTTCAATTGCTTTGGCCTGACTATATTTGTTTGGATCCTTATCATAGACACAATCAACATCGCTCATCTTGACAATTGTCCCAATATGATAATCTTGCGCCAAGATAACGGCGTCATAGTCTGTTGACCAACCTGGTTTCCAACCTGCAGCGATGACGATAGGTTTTTCTGGTTTCTGAATAAAATCATAATCGTGGATAACCAAAGGATGAGCCATATCGCGGAAGATGGTGCGAAACAGATGAGCATTTAGTCGAGTGGCATGAATACCTAGCCAATCTAGATCATCGCGGGACAGTTCATGGCCGGTGATGGTGGCACCAGCATCTCGATAATGGCGAGAGATGAGTCCTCCACCGATCAAAATAAAAAATCGCCGCTTATTTTCGGCGACTTGTTTACGGATAAAGTGGTAAAATGCGCTAATATAGGGAACATCAAGACCTCCAGCGGGAACAATCAGTGAGCCTCCGAGTTTGATGATAATAGTTTCGCGTTCCATGCTTACTATAACCTGATTATACTTTATATAATTATGATATCTTTTTAGAGGAGTGTTGTCAAGTCTTAGCTATATTAAGCAAGAAAAATCAAATGAAAGGCTTAGCACAGAGAATTCGTTCTGCGCGAAAAAATGCAGACTTATCGCAAAAACAGCTCGGGATGAAACTCGGGATTTCAGAAATGGCCATCAGTGCCTATGAAACTGGCCGCGCAATTCCACCATTACCAACACTAAAAAAAATTAGTCGCTTCACCCATATTCCGCTTTCTCACTTTACCAATGAAAAAAATGGTAAACTAAACATTGTCTCAATCGCGGTAGATGTAAAAAAAATGAAGGAAGATATCGCCACGATTTTACAGATTCTTAAAGATGAAAGATAAAGACACGATTAAACTCGCACAATACGTCGCTCTACTCAAGACAATCAAACGCTATGGTTGGATTCTCAAAGGCGTAAAAAATGGGGAAAGTGTTGCTGATCATGTTTTCAGTGTGATCTTCATCGCCATGATTCTCTCAGAAAAAACCAAACTTGATCATGAAAAAGTACTAAAAATGGCCATTATCCATGATATTGGAAAAGCACTCATTGGCGATATAATTTACGAACATGGTACGGAAACAGTTGCACCACTCCGTGTAAAAATTGCCGACGAGCGAGCTGCCATAAAAACCATCTTTAAACACTGGCCAAATAAACAGGAATACCTCACGCTTTGGGAAGAGCGGGCAGAGCAGAAAACACCCGAAGCTCTATTTGTTAAAAGAGTCGAAAAGCTAGAAATGGCGATGCAAGCACTCGAGTACGAAAATGAAGGTTATGAATCTGAACTCTTTGACGAGTTTTGGGAGAACGCAAGAAAGTACCTTGCTGGGACAGAGCTTGAATCTATCTTGAATGAGCTTAAGGCACATCGTAGAAAAAACCTGCACAAAAAGAAAGGGTTTGATTTCTAACTACCAGCAAAAATTCCCGCTTATGACCCTAAGGAGAATCTTGCCAAAGACATTTTGGTGTTCTAATCTTTTCAGTGCTCTTGCTGCTTCCTTTAAGGAAAAGATTGAGTCAATAATTGGGCTGATAGTGCCTCTGTGCAGAAGGTTAAGTACTGTTTGGAGATTACGTTTAGTTCCGCCGTATGACCCCATTATGTTAAGTTGTCTTGCGAATGCGTTGCCAATATTGATAATGCCTGACTCATTCAGTGTTGTGGCACAAAAAACCATTGTTCCATTTTTTGCCAGTGTCTCAACTGAAGTTGACCAGATAAACCCACCCATAATATCAATGACATAGTCAACTCCCTGTGGATAGAGTTTTTTTATCTCCCTTAGGAAAGTTTTTGTGGAGACAACACTATCTACGCCAAGCCTCTTCAGCTTAACGATTTTGCTGCTGTGAGATGTTGTACAGATAACTATGCATTGCTTAGCTTTTAATAGTTGAATCGCTACTGTACCTACTCCACCTGTGGCTCCAGTAATAAGAACAGTACATCTAGGTTTTATTTGTGCCCGATTAATCAGATGATACGCTGTTGTTGCACCAAGAGTGGCAGCACAAACAATCTCAGACCGAAGCCCTTTGGGAATTTTGATCAGATTTTGAATCCGCACACGTACATACTCTGCATAGCCACCCCACTCTGTCCGACCCATCGTTCCTCCACTATTACAGATATTTTCATTGCCGCTTGTACATTGTTTACATTTGCTGCAAAATGTCCAAGGGTAGACCGTTACCCGATCACCAAGACGGAAACCACTTATTGCACCATTATTTTTAGCTATAGTGCCGACAATTTCTGATCCTAGAATATGAGGAAACGTCTTTGGACCAGGTCGTTTCCCTTGACGAATAAGGAGATCAAGATGGTTTAAACCACAATATTCCACCTGCACTAAAGCCTCATCTTGTTTTGGTTCAGGAATAGGGATTTGGGTATAACAAAGATTGCCTGGCATACCCACTGTTGTCAAAACAACTGCATTCATCATGGTCTTTATGGGTTAAACTGAGGCCATGTTGTTGAAACGTTGTAAAGACGCAACAAATTCTGTAATATTGTTCCACTTAGGGTTACATCAATATATGTCTAGCAAAGAAATAGAGCCACTGGTTAAGGTAGAATCCCCCACTCCCAGAGAGGTTCTTAAAACACTAAGAATCCTTGCTCCAGCGGGAAGTCCCCCCGAACAGATTAGTGCGGCTATGGCGATCGCGGCAGAGTTTTATAAAGCTAGAAGAGAGCAAAAATAACACTCACAAGTTGTGGCTAAGGTTAAGTAAACAATATTTTTTTAAGAATGTACTGCATCTATAAGTGAACGAATAATTGAGACTTCTTTACTATGAGTTTTCTAACAAAAATTACCCAACGAATGACGAGAAGCCTACTCTGCGTCGGTCTAGATTCAGATTATGAAAAACTACCTGAGGTGGTAAGAAAAAATCACTCATTGGAAAGATCCATATATTTGTTTAACAAACATATTGTTGATGCTACACATGATCTCGTTGTTGCCTATAAACCAAATATTGTTTTTTACTCTGGTTATGGCATTGATGGATTAAAAGCACTGAGGAAGACTAATCAATATATTAAAATGAGATATCCCAATATAACTATTATTGCTGACTGCAAACGGAGTGAAATGCTAAGAAGTGCTGAATTAGCAGCAAAAGAATTATTTGAGGAAATAAATAGAATAAGATCAGAGTTAGTAAAAAAATGGTAGAATCAGAATTTAGTACCCTCTGGAAAAATCCTGGTTTATTAATTAAGTTACACAAAGACATACTAAAAGCCAGAGGCGAATCTATGGCAGAACGCTTAGGACAATGTCCGTTGCCAATCAGAGTACATATTCCCATAACACTCTCACAAGAACAAATTACAACTCTTGGTTTAGACCGCATTGAAGGCAGACCAATGATAATAATTGAAAAGGACTGTGCATTCCAAATGTATGTTTATGGCGATAAAAGTACAGGTGAAGAACACGTTGCGGTTATAAAAGGTGTTGGAGATGGCGAAAATGTTCCTATTCGCATACATTCTTCTTGTTTGACAGCAGAAACCTTTCATGCTGCAAATTGTGACTGCCATGAACAGTTGCAAATGGCTCTTGGTATTGTTGAGAAAGAAGGGTTCGGAGGAATAATCTGGCTTCATCAGGAAGGGAGAGGCAATGGCTTGGTTGGTAAAGCAAAACAGTTAAAAATTATGCTTGAAGAAGGAATAGATACTGTGGCAGCCTTTGAGAAAGCAGGTTATCCAGTGGATCAACGAGATTATACCGTTGCTGCTGATATCATAAAAGACTTAGGCATAAAAAGTGTCCGATTAATTACCAATAATCCGAATAAGATTGAACAAATAGCTAAACTAGGTATCAAAATCGTTAACAGAATTCCTTGTGAAGTTCTTCCGGCAAATGAAATTGTAAGAAAAGATCTACAAGCAAAAAGAGGTAAGCTAGGACATTTGCTAGATATTTAAAGTGGCCTTGTTTGGAGAAGAAATATTTGTCCATTTTGATCAAGTGTCCATTCTATGTCCTGCGGACCTTCTTTAAGTTTACGTTCAACTTCAAGCCCAAGTTCAACAAGCTTTTGTATTTCTTCTGCTGTCAAAACGTTGCCCCACCTCAAATAGATATCTCCCTGCTGAATTAACCCAGTTTTCTTATCAATAACTAAACTTTGATGAGTTTTTGCAGTGCCATCTACAATTGTTTCACCCAATCCCTCAACGGCATCAATCCGCACAAAATCTTCATTTCCCGAGATATGATCCTTAGTAAAAATTGTCCCAGCTTTTTTGGCATCAACCATGCTTTGTATAATTACAGCCATTTGCATTTGAGATGGTTTAATATCCAAAGTTCGCGCCATTCTAATAGCATCTTCGCTTACTCCCGACGCTAGAACCTGAAGCATAGCCCTATGTAACTCAGGTGGTGAAACATTCAGTAGTGTCTTAAAAATTCCAGCAAATGAATATCGTCCGTCTTCACAGGTTGCAGATGATCGGACGGAAAATTTCTCACCGCCAATACGAGTAAGTGCCTCGTTGAATTCACAACTTAATACATGACATAAATTCCCATCATAATTAAGAATCCTATTAGTGAGAAGCTTGGTTAGCATCTTGATATCTCCAATATTCGCTGTATCAAGAGTATCAATAACTCCATTCAGGCCTATGTCTTCTACCAAGCGGCGGAATAACGATGTTTCTATTACAAAATAGGGAGGAATATTGAATCCATGTTTTTCAAGTTTGTAGAGACTGACTGCTTTACCCCCAACTCTAGTTGTGTCTCTCCCTATCATATTTTCTTGAAAGACGATGGGGTTTTCGCGCTCCCACAAAAGTTTAGTCTCCTTGGTAAATAGCCTTATTGCTTCACCATGAATGAATTCTTCATCTTTAACAAACATGACCAGATGCCCATGGTCTAGAAGAACACGAACGGCGTGCTGTGTAGCAATATTTCCCGCCGCAAAAACTATGAGTTTAGTACTTTTCTCCCTAGCTATCGTAGAAAGTCTTGTCAAAGCTTCTCGCCTCTCATTTCCTTGAAAATGAGTTTTAGGCAGGTGAGTAAAAACTATGTTTTCTTGGGGTACTGTATCGAAGTCTTGTTCGTTGTAAAGTACAATCATGGGATTGATAATGGGAAAAGTCAAAGCGCCAAAGATCTCTGCAGAAGCTACCCGTAACGAAAATGGTGCTGATTCAATGATAACTAGCGGCTCTTCTTCCTTCACCCTCGTTCCGTCGAATTCTAGGCGATGGGGACCATAGAGTCTATTCATACGACGACAGACCTCTGCAAGTGCAAGCACTTGGAAATGATTAAGTGCGGGTCGTTCTTGAAATTCCGTCGGAATCCCTATTTGTTGATAGGCATTTGGAGCTGGAATGAGTGTTCCCGTCTTCTTTGCACGGATCGTCTGCTGCATCTCTAAAGATCCATCCGGTCTAAATGTCACCTCCCAGATATCTGCTGGAAACCCTTGAACTGATTCGTCCGCGCCAAATGTTGCGCGTATTTGAAACTTACTAGAAGTGAGAGGAATGACATCCCCTCCAGGATAAGGAAGAAACGGAGACTCATTTTTCGGAGGATTACTAGTATCTATGACGCTGTGGATCATAATCTCAGGCAGCACATTTTGACCTGTGTAGTGTTCATCAAAGTAATCATAAAATTTTCCAACTTCAAAGAGCAACTCTTTGACAGACGCAACATTTCCACTACGCGGACCAGGCTGTGTTTCTCCCTTTTCATCAGGAAAGAGACGGCGTACTATAAGCGGGTGCTGTTCGCCTGCAAGACCATCCCAAATAGATTGTATAGAAGCTCTAAAATTATTAGATATACCATGCACCTTGTGTTCTTGATATGCTCCCTCCAGAAGAATAATTGGTTTAGCAGACCAAATGCCATGTATGCCAGCGACAGCGTCACTGATTCTTTGAAATCCCTTTATTCTTTCCGATCTCCCTTTATATGAGGTAACATCGGTAATATCGGGAGAAATAAAGAGACCCTCACTCTCTGTAGCAAAAGGTTTAATCTCCTTCATGTGTAATAACTTATTTCTTAATTGTAAAGCTTAA
>CAZUUL010000027.1:0-3447 GCA_964623155.1 uncultured Gammaproteobacteria bacterium | reverse complement strand
AGAGTGAAGAGAACACGAATCTCTATCTCAAAATCTCCGGTAGCTCGTCTTGGGGAATGGAGGGTTTTACTTCTTTGACTGCATCACGACAAACTTCAACTGATGCCAGACCAAACAGTTCTTCGTAGCGTTTAACCAGTTGTGTGAGCATTGTTTTTGTATCGCCATTTTGTATTTCTACAGAAATATTTCCTCCGTCGGATGCTTTTAGTCCTGGAACTTTATTCGCTTGTTCCAGGGCCAATGGTCCAACAACAGCAAACTGATGCTCAACGATACTTTTGACAACCATCTTAAGCGTATTCGCCTCGAGCATGTTAATTCCAATTTAATATCACCTTTTTCCACTTTTTAAAAAAGTGGTCTACGTGATCCTAAAGGGCACGTTTAAGGACCTGATTTACTTAATTTTAACAAAGTCATTTTCAGCTGAAGGAGACCTAGTGCCATAATCATATAGGCAACCAGATATAAATAATCGCCATAGCCACCGTTGTACCATGTTTGTTTACTATTTTGATACAAGAAATTAAAATCAGCAAGGTATTGTGCACAAAATGCCAAAATTAGAAAAATTATTCTGCTACGCATAATTCCCCCCAAAAGTTTTCGCGATAGACTATACGTTAAAATTGCAATCGATACATATAATGCCTGACCAAAGGGGTAGCCAAAATCCAAAAAAATTTTGATTGGTTGTGTCCAATCAAATTCATAATTCTGAAGAAAAAGAATATAGGAAATCACAAGCATGGCAAGCGGAAAGAGAATTGCCTGTACTTGAGAGGTAAATGATCGTAGGCTCACTCTCACTCCTGATGCTTTGGCCAAAAGAAGAATGCCGAAAAGGTAAAGGGGAATATTACCAAAAAATCCTATATCAGCAAGTGATGGATAGGGGATCTCTACATGTAAGAAAATATTGTAAAAGCTAAAAACAATCTGTCCAAACGATTCAGCCAAAAGTCCAAGCGAAAGGACAATAATCGCTTTCCCCATGAGACTTTTAAAACCACCCCATTGCTTGGAAATTTTCAGTCCCAAAATACCTCCATAAAGCGACATAAAGGGCCCATAGACGGCACCGAAAAGATAGTTGGGGAAACCAGTTCGTGATCCTGACAGGAAAAGGAGAATCCACCAAATCGTAAGGAGAATAAATGCACCAATCGCTAGTTGAGCACTCCGATCTTTTTTAATGGTTCCGATCATATCTTCAGCGTAGACAATTCACCATTTGTTGTCAAGTATGATAAAGTGAAGGCAACGTATGATCCCGTGGTTTCCCCAATTTAAGCAATTAGGACTTACTGATAAAGAAAACATAGAGTGGATTACCAAACAGTATCCGCCGTACTCAGACTATAACTTTGTGAGTCTCTGGAGTTGGGATGTTAAAGAAGCAGCTCAAGTGGCAAAGATTCATGATAACCTGGTTATTCGATTTCATGATTACATTTCTGGCGAAGTATTTTATTCTTTCCTCGGTACCCACAAAGCCCATGAGGTAGTTACCATGCTTCTTGATCAATCCAGAGCTGATCAGATTTCCTCCAAACTTAAACTTATCCCTGAATGTGTTATTCCAAGTTTGGGTTCTTCACCCAGTTTTGCTATTGAAGAGGATCGTGACAATTTTGATTATATTCTTTCCGTCCCAGAACTTATGACTCTCAGCGGTAATAAATATGGACCAAAACGAAACTTTCTGAACCGGTTCAAAAAACTTCACGGGGATAAAGCTAAAATTGTACCCCTTACCCTTACCGATCCATCAGTTCAGCGTGAGATAGAAACACTGTTTTACCGTTGGGAGGAAGTCCGCGGTAAAGCAAGAGAAGAAACTGATAACGAACTCAAAACAATCGCTAAATTCTTTCGGGGAGCTGATCAATTTACGCTTTCCGCAATTGGATTAGTAGTTAATGGGAAACTCTCAGGGTTTTCTATTGATGAGGTTGTCCACGATGGCTATGGTATTATTCACTTTGAAAAAGCCGATACCGCATATGTAGGCATTTTTGAATACCTAAAACAACAGACAGCAATCCATTTAGGTAAAACTGGTTGTAAATACATTAATTATGAACAAGATCTCGGTTTAGAAGGGCTTCGGAAGGCCAAACTCTCCTATAGACCAGTAGGGTATCTTAAAAAGTATACCATTTCAGCAAACTGATTAGCTCCCGATAAAAGCAATGCCAGTGAGGATAAGTCCGATTCCTACGAATTGAATGCGACTTACTCGTTCATGCAAAAAACAGACTGCCAGAATGATGTTGAGCCCAGCGTAACTTGAACTCACCGGTGATACCAGTGATGCTTGACCAAACAGTAAAGCAAAGTTGAAGGCAAGGAATGCGAGTACTTCCATAGCCACACCAATACCAGTAAACCACAATTGGGATCGATTTTTCCCTTTGGGCAGCTTTCTTCCTTGTTTATCAACGAGCCAAAACATAAAGATACCGATGACAAAGGCTAAAGGGAAAAAGAGATTATAGGTATCGGCGCCAACGCTACTGATAACCACTTTAGCAAAAAAATCTCCAATCCCTAAACTTATAGTCACAAGGACTGCCCATAAAAACCAAGACCTCGTTTTCTGTGATCTTTTTTGATGCATCTTATTGGGAGTATACCCAATGATTGCACCACCAAGAAGAATGAAAAAAATCATAACCAGCTGAAACTGAGTAAGCCTTTCCCCTAAAAAAAGTGTTGCCGTAAGAATAGTTACCGCAGGGTAAGCGGCGATAATAGTTCCGGCAAGTGCAAGTTGGCCTTTTTCTAAACCATAAAAATCAAGAATATAAAGAAGAGAAATACCAATAAGTATTCCAAACATTAACGGGTCAATTGAGAACGTAGCACCACGCAAGAGAGAAAAGGGGATAAAAATGACCAGGAAAAAAAATGCATCAAGAATATTCGTCCAGAGAGGCGTTACCCTATCCAGCCCCTTTTTGATAAATGTTCGGCCTATTCCCCAGAGAAGTGCAGCCAGAAGTGAAAGAAGCAACCACATGGGGTTTACTCCCACCCTTCTGCCTTATATGCGGCGAGTGTAAGGGCGCAGGAGGGTTTTTCTACTTTGCCGATGGCAAAACTGATGTTCATCTGGGGTTTCATTCTGTCTCAAAAATACTCTCTTTGTTTTCAAAGATCAAGCGAAATACTTCGAGACGAGAATGTATGAGGCGTCGGGCCGGGGGACAAAGATGAGAATTGGAGTTTCGTAGTATTTCTTTTTCAATTATATATTTGTCAATAAAAACAACGATTGCGTATATTGCTGGAGCTAAGAGAGCAAAGAAAAGCCAGTTCATTACGAAGATTCTATCACAATCATCCATCCCCCCTCACGGCACCACCACCCTAACTGTATTAACAGGTGGAGTAAGGGGAAAGCCTTGACCATTTAAGTCATAGCTTGTTAGGGTATAG
>CAZUUL010000026.1:9775-10389 GCA_964623155.1 uncultured Gammaproteobacteria bacterium | reverse complement strand
ACTGTGAATGACCCGGCCAATGTCGGTACTGGTCCGGCATCCAAAAACTATGGTTCAGAAACGCTTACCCAGAAGATGGAAACTTTAAACACAAATCTGGCCCAACTTCAAAATAAAGTTGATGCCATTTCCAAAACAGGTTTCAACTATGCCAACCTAAATACACTGGATGGCAAAGTATTTACCGGAGACTCGCTTTCCAGCACTAATCTTTTCAACAAACTCAACAGCAATATCTCGGGCGTGGGAGAGTTTGCGGTTTACACTATTTACGGTCACCATCTTGGAGATATAGTTTTTGACTTTGCCAACCCCAATACTCTTGCCTCCTTTGCTTCGGCCTCGGCGACTGTTGACAAAAATGCCGTTACTGGTCCGGGTTCAGAAAACACAGCTAGCTCAAGCAGCAGTTTCACTGTCAAAGAGGCAAACGGCAATGATGCTACTCTTAGCAACGATATTGTTCTTGAGTCAGTAAGCGGTGGTAATTCGGCTTCAGAAAACACCGGCAATGGAACAGTGACTACTGGTAAGGCTACAGTTCTGGGAAACATTGTTAACCTTGCCAATACCAATCTCAATGTTTCCAAATGGCTTTTTGCCGTAGTTAATAT
>CAZUUL010000026.1:227-9765 GCA_964623155.1 uncultured Gammaproteobacteria bacterium | reverse complement strand
CCAAGAAACAGCTGCCGATAACAATTCGGCCAGTCCGGGTGTGACGGTTACAAACTCAGGCAGCGGCCCCTTATCATCAAATCAAGCAAGTTACAGTGAAAGTGAAACAGCAAATTTCGAAAATGCAAATTCAGCCCAGATCAGCAATGACTTAAATGTTTCAGCTAATACTGGTAATAATACGTCTTCCTTTAATACCGGAGGAGGGTTTGTCAGCAGCGGCGATTCCGATACCTCAATCACGGATACTTCGGTTGCCAATACCAACGTGGTTGATGAACAAGGAACAGTCTGGGTGGTGATTGTCAATGAAATGGGGCATTGGGTTGGCCATATTATTGGTGAGCCGTGGGGGACAAATGTTGCTTCAAACTCGCTTCCCATCCAGTCAGGTTCTAGCTCAGGCAGTTCCCCGACCAGCGTCGAGAATTCAGCAACTGGTCCCCTGTCGGTAAATAACGCCTCAGCCTCAGTCTCTACTGACGAATCGTTTGTTTCGGAAAACAAGGCAGCGATTACTAATAATATAACAGCCAACGCCGACAGTGGAAACAATCAGACTATATTCAATACTGGTTCAGGAGAAATAACTACTGGAGATGCAAAAGCTGGAGTCAATCTGCTAAATATGACTAATACCAATGTCGTCGCCAAAAAGTTCGTGGCAGTAATTATCAATGTACTGGGGGATTTTCTTGGTTCTATTGTTCCTCCCAGTCAAACAGCGCCCGAGTCATCTCTTAACACAGGCGGCAGTTTGGTTGCTTCTGGTGCAAGTCACGCGACCATTGTTTCTCCCACGCCAACTGGTTCTAAGAATCATGATCAAAGTCAAACAGCAATCACAAATAGCGTAACACCTACTCCAACACCTAAAGATAATTCTGTCAATGGTCAGCAAAGCCAATCTAAGAACACGGTTACTCCGTCTTTTTCCAAACAATATAGCGATGCGGTTCAGACAGTAACAACAGCCAAACGTGTTGCTCGGGCCAAAGCCAAATCTTTGATCTCCAACCCGGCCGGCAGGCAAAAAGTAGCAAGTCAGATCGATGTTGTTAATCAGCAACGGTCAAATTTGCACCGTGGTCTTTTCCTTTCTGCCAAATTTGTTAAAGCTACAGAGTCATCGCTTGGGGGAACACTTTTTGCAGGCGCATCACTGCGAGTTAATGAATCATGGTTGGCAATTGTTCCTTTTGCCGTCATCCTTTTTTTCCTGCGGCGCAGAAAACAATACAATCTGTCAAAGTTTGCAAACTTTCTGTTGGAGGTGATTTTATAAGATGAAATTACCATTGATATTTGCGCTAATTTTTGTGCTTAGCTGGGTAAGTCTGGCCTTTGTTGCGCCGGTTTCAGCCGACTGGTGGCAACGCCCAACCTACAGGGCGATTCTGGAGCCAACCCGGCCGTTAAACAACGGCAACGAACGATTTCCATCGCCGACTCAAAAAGAAAAACAACAGCAACCGCCAGAGACTCCTGTTCCGACGCAAGTGACTCCGCCGGTGGGAGGACCGCCGCAGGCGACAGCTACACCCGTTCCATCCAAGGAAGAAAATAAAGGTGGCGGTGGGGAAGGTGGAAGAGGTGGCGGCGAATCTTCAAAAAAAGAAGAACAGAAAGTCGAAGAGGTTAAAGGACTTTCTCCAACTGGAGATTTTGGAGTAGCTGATATAATGCTTCTTTCCGGATTCCTATGCCTGCTTCTTTACCTAAAATCAAAACTGTCCGTATTGTAAAAAAGAAAGCCCAGGCGCGACAGAAGAAGGGCTCTACAAGAACCAAATGGATGCGTCTGGGGTTACTGGTCTTCGGTTTGTTGATGGTTGTTCTGGGTAGTCTCTGGCCGAAAGCTTCTGTTTCAACACAGATAAAAAGTGAACCGCTTCAAGCTGCTGTCAGTACATTTGCCGCTGAACCGGTGACGATTGCTGCAAATCTTTACCAACTCCGGCCGGTTACAAATTTTCAGCCGTTACCCAAGCGAATCGTGATACCAACTTTGAATCTGGATCTTGCGGTTAAAACCGCCCGGGTGGTTAAAGGCTATTGGGAAGTGTTTCCCGATAGCGCCGGTTACGGGGACGGGTCGGGAATTCCCGGAACAGTCGGGAATCAGGTCATTTTTGCCCACGCGAGGAAAAATCTCTTTATCGATCTACCCAGGATAAAAATAGGCGACACGGTCTATGTGTTTACGGATAAATCGTGGTTTCATTACAAAGTAAAAGAAAAGAAAGAAGTTCATCCGAGTGAAAAAGAAATCATTGCCCAAACGCCAGATGAAACATTGACGCTTTATACATGCAGCGGTTTTGCCGACAGCAAGCGTTTTATCATTATTGCTAAAAGAGTTTAACGAAGAATTTTTGGTTTGACAAGTTGTTTATCATAGTGTATATTATGGGATTATTATATGACTCCAGAAACCAGACAACAAATTATCGCTTTAGTTCTTGGACTTATATTCATCATAGGTTTTGTTGTCTTGGCTTCGCGAATCGGACAATTTCTCGCTAACCGCGGGCAGACTACCCGCGTTGCCTCAGGCCAGATTTCACCAACACCCAGTCCTTCATCTAATATTGTGAAAGCTTCGCCTACGCCTGTTCATTTACCGCAATCACGTGAGCCGGTAACTATGGAAAAAAGGCCAGATTCTATCCCAAACACCGGCATAGAAACCGACCTCCTTGCCGCTTTAGGCGGTCTGCTTGGAGCGGGAACGTTTCTTCACCGGCTAAGCCGCAAAGCCTAAGCATTCCCTTCCCCGCTCTTGTTCTTGCCAACTTGGGTGCAATATAATACATAGATGATGTTGCAAAACTTGCTTCAGCATCTGTTTATTCCCCACCAGCGCAATGGTCATCGCGCGGGCTTGCTTCACCACCTGTCTTTGATTTTACTTCTTGGACTTCTTTTTGCCGGCCAATCGCTGGCAATTTTTTCCAAAAAAAACTACTCGGATATCCTGGGAATTGCAACCGATATTAATGTTGAGAAACTGCTGGCCGAAACCAATAAACAGAGACTTCAAGCAGGCCTGGGCGAGCTGATGCTTTCAGCGGAGCTTTCCCGGGCAGCTTATGCCAAAGCCAATGATATGATAGAAAAGAACTATTGGGCACACTACAGTCCAACCGGAAAAACCCCCTGGAATTTCATCGTTGATGCAGACTATAGCTATGCTTATGCTGGAGAAAATCTGGCAAAAGATTTTCAGGCAAGTAGCAGCGTTGTCGATGCTTGGATGAATTCACCCACCCATAGAGCCAATATTCTACGGCCGGAGTATAAAGATATCGGTTTTGCCATAGTTAATGGTCGCTTGGGCAACGATGAGACTACGCTGGTAGTTCAGATGTTCGGGACAAAAACAGCAAGCGGGGAGCTGGTTTCAGGTGTTTCATTACCCGTCCAGGCGGGCATGATGGTGAAAAAAAATCCACTGATCGACAGTGTAAGGTTGATGAGATTCCTATCGCTATTTTTTGCCGGCATTTTATTTATAGTATTTATTACTGATGGCCTTTACCTTGCCCGGGGCTATTTTCGCTCTTCCGGCCACAATTTAGCCCATCTTATCTTTCTGGGGAGTTTGATAGGAGTGATATGGTTTGCCGGCCTAGGAGCAATTTTATGAAAGAGCAAATTGACGATATAACTCATCACACACTCCATTATTTAATTCTTTGTCTTATCCTTTTTGGGGGGTTGGGGTTGGCGGTTGCTTTTTCCTCCCGTCAAGTCCGGTTTTTATTTGTGCTTGTAACAGCTGGATTTTACGTTATCTGGGCTATCGGCCATCATTTTTTGACTCATAAACATGTGCCGTATACCATTGTGATAGAATATATCCTTGTAGCCTGCCTGGGCATAGTTCTAGCAAAAGGAATACTGGGTTTATAAGGAGTTAGTTTATGAAGGGAATAGTTCTTGCTGGTGGGCATGCAACCCGTCTACGCCCGCTTACTAAAATTACATCTAAACAGCTTCTTCCCATATACAATAAGCCGATGATTTTTTACCCCATAGAAACGCTTATCCGGGGAGGGATCAAAGATATATTGATTATTATCGGCCCGGAATATGCTGGCCACTTTTTACATCTGTTGGGTTCGGGGAAGGAGATGGGGGTTAAATTTACTTATGAAATACAAGAAGAGCCCCGGGGATTATCTGACGCATTTATTGTTGGAGAAGACTTTATCAAAGAGGATAAGGTTACTATGATTTTGGGAGACAACCTCTTCGAGGACGATTTTTCCGAGTCGATAAAGCATTTCAAGAGCGGGGGCCATGTATTTGCTAAAGAAGTTCCAGATCCGGAACGGTATGCGGTGGTGGAATTAGACCATACAGGAAAAGTCATATCAATTGTTGAAAAACCCAAACAGCCAAAAAGTAAATACGCAGTGCCTGGTTTGTATATTTTTGATGAGCGCGCTTCAGAATTCGCCAAAAAAGTTGAGCCTTCCCCACGGGGCGAATTAGAGATTACTTCTCTTTATAATCAGTATCACGAGCGTGGGGAACTCAAAGTGACTATTATTAATGGTATCTGGGAAGATGCCGGAACATTTGATAGCCTGTTAAGAGCCAACAATTGGGCGGCAGAAAGAGTCAAGAGAGGTAAAACATGAATCATAAAACGCTTATCGATGGAGTTATTAAAAAAGAGCTTACGCGTCACAAAGATGAACGGGGTTTTTTTGAGGAGCTTATTCGAGTTAACGACGATTTTTTTGAGGAAGGTTTTGCACAGTTATCCCACTCGTTCATGCACCCGCGCACTATTAAAGCCTGGCATACTCACAAGACTCAGGTCGACTGGTGGTTTGTTTCCCGCGGCACTCTTAAGGTGGCCCTTTTTGATCTTCGGACGGCTTCAAAAACCTACCGCCGTCTAAATGAGTTTATTATCGGTGAAACTGGCGAAAATGTCATTCTTAAAATTCCTCCGGGTGTTGCCCACGGCTGTAAAGTTTTAAGCTGCGGAGCAGAATTATTTTATATAACCTCAAAAATCTATGATCACCAAGAGGAGGGCAGAATAGCTTACGATGACGCAAAAATAAGCTACAATTGGTTATCGGATGCTCCTATAAAATAACTTCTATGCGATTACTCGTAACCGGCGGTGCCGGATTTATCGGTTCAAATTTTATCCTCTACTGGCTGACTCATCATCCTAAAGACGAGATTATCAATCTTGACAATTTAACTTATGCTGGCAACTTAGAAAATCTCAAATCCATAGAAAATAATAAAAACTACCGTTTCCTCAAGGGTGATATTGTTGACGATCATACGGTGGCTGGAGCGTTTAAAGGTGTAGATACCGTAGTCCACTTTGCGGCTGAGACCCATGTCGATCGCTCCATATCCAGCCCGGCTATTTTCACCGTAACCAATGTCTTAGGTACGCAGGTACTTCTTGAACAAGCTCTTCGCCACAAAATTAAACGTTTTCACCATATCTCAAGCGATGAAGTATTCGGCGCACTTGATTTAACCGATAAAAAGAAGTTCGACGAGACAACTCCTTACAATCCAAAAAGTCCCTATGCTGCCAGTAAAGCTGCCTCTGATCATCTAGTTCGCGCTTACTACTTTACCTTTGGTTTGCCCATTACAATCAGTAACTGCTCGAACAACTTTGGCCCGTACCAGTTCCCGGAAAAATTTATTGCTCTTGCCATAACCAATGCCCTAGAAGATAAACCGATCCCTGTCTACGGCGACGGCCGCTACGTTCGGGATTGGCTCTTTGTGGAGGATCATGCCCGGGCAATCGAGCTGATTCTCTTAAAAGGAAAAGTCGGAGAAACGTACTGTGTTGGCGGACAAACGGAAACTATTGCCAATGTTAATGTAATCAAAAAAATACTAGCCAGTTTAGGAAAACCGGAAAATCTTATAACCTTTGTTCGTGACCGCCCCGGCCACGACCGGCGTTATGCAATAAATTGGCAGAAAATCAACAAACATCTGGGTTGGCAGCCGGTACACAGTTTCGACTCTGCTCTGGAAAAAACTATTGCCTGGTATAAAGCCAATAGAAGCTGGTGGAAAAGCCTGAAAACGGGTGGGCGGCATGGATAAGTTACGAATCGTTGGAACAGGTTTATCCGGACTTGTCGGTTCACGTATTGTCGAACTTTTGCAGAAAAAATATACATTCATTGACTTAAGCCTTGAAACGGGTATCGATATAACAAAACCAAAACAGGTAAAGCAGAGTTTATCAGTTAATTCGCCCGATATTGTATTGCATTTAGCTGCCAAGACCGATGTTGACGCGTGTGAGATGGAAAAAGCCAGGAAAAACCAGAGCATGGCCTGGAAAATCAATGTCCAGGGGACGGAAACAATTGCAGAATTCTGTCAACAAAAGCGACTTCGTCTTTTCTACATTTCTAGCGATTTTGTATTTAACGGAGAAAAAGAATCTTATGTTGAAGAAGATGAGCCTAAGCCAATCAATTTTTATGGGGAAACTAAATATCAAGCTGAAAAGCGTGTCCGGGCCTTAGGTCAGCTGGCTACAGTTTGTAGGATTTCTTTTCCCTACCGAGCTTTTTTTCCTTTTAAAACTGATCTTGTCCGGGCTATAATCAACCGTTTCAAGACCAATGAACCGGTTTTGGCCATCTCTGACCAGATTATTGTCCCGACCTTTATCGATGACATAGCCGGAGCACTGGACCTTCTAATTTCTCAAAAAAAAAGCGGCATCTACCACCTGGTTGGTGATGAATCTTTGTCGCCTTTAGACCTTGCCCATAGAATTTGTTCAGTCTTCGGATATAATAATTTAGACATCCAACCCGTCAAGCGCGACGAGTATTTTCGAAATCGTGCCTACCGGCCGTTTAAAACCATATTAAGAAATGATAAAATACGATCTCTTTGCGGCAGCTTGCGGAGTGTATCACAGGGATTGCTTGCCGTTAAAAACCAGCAGCAAGAGCAGGGAAAATTATGACAATTGCCGTTATTGGTCATGGTTATGTCGGACTTGTTAGCGGAGCTATTTTTGCCGACTTGGGAAATAGTGTTTGGATTGTTGGTAGAACTAGCGAGAAAATAGAGATGCTTCAAAAAGGCAAAGTTCCATTTTTTGAACCGGGACTTGAGGAATTAGTGCAGCGTAACTTAACCCACGGACGGCTTCACTTTACTCTTGATTACCGGGAGGCAGTCGTACCCTCAGATATTGTTTTTATCTGTGTCGGAACTCCGGGAAAAGATGATGGAGGAGCGGATTTATCGTCAGTCTATGATGCCGCCAAAGGGATTGGTCTGTCGTTAAATTCCTATAAAGTCATCGTTGTAAAAAGCACTGTTCCCCCGGGGACAAATAAAGAAGTCGAACGGATTATAAAACGCTCTGCCCCAAATGCAGTTACCTTTGACATGGCTTCCTGCCCGGAGTTTTTACGGGAAGGATCAGCAATCAGCGACACGCTTTCCCCGGATCGAATAGTCATTGGTACAGAAAGTAGTCAGGCAAAAAAAATTCTTGTAGATTTTCACCGGCCGATAGAGGGTAAATTCGTCCTGACTGATATTCCGACGGCAGAAATGATTAAATACGTAGCCAACAGCTTTTTATCAAGCAAAATTTCTTTTGCCAATGCTATTGCCTGGCTTTCGGAAAAAGTTGGCGCTGACGTGGTAAAAGTCATGGATGGAGTGGGACTTGACAAGAGAATAGGCCGGAGTTTTCTCACTCCGGGGATTGGTTACGGAGGCAGCTGTTTCCCTAAAGATGTAAAAGCCCTTATTGCCTTTGCAAGTAACGTCGGCTACGATTTTAAACTGCTTAAGGCAGTTGATGAAATCAATAAGCAAGCAGCCGTTTATTTTATTGAGAAAATTAAGAAAGCGACTCGGGGCAAAATGGTAAATCGGATAATTGGCGTATTGGGTCTTGCCTTTAAGCCGAACACCGATGATATGCGCGAAGCTCCATCAATAGCTATTATTAAAGCGCTGCAAAAGATGAACGCTAAAATTCAGGTCTACGATCCAGCTGCTTATGCCAATGCTCGCAAAATTTTTTCAGACATTGTTTTTTGTGAAAGCGCCTACCAAGCTGCGACAAAAGCTGATATACTTCTTGTTCTTACAGAGTGGAATGAGTTCCGTCAGCTGGAATTAAAGAAAATTAAGCAACTTATGGCCAAACCAATTCTTATCGACGGCAGAAATATTTACGATCCGGAAAAAGTAAAAAAAATGGGATTCGTGTATTATGGAGTTGGGAGATCATAGATTATTATAATTTAAGAGAGGACTAGCACTATGGCCGTCAAAAGAGCGCTCGTCACGGGAATAACCGGATTTGCAGGAAGTCATCTGGCAGAATTGCTTCTGGATGGAGGTTTTGAAGTATGGGGCACGGTCAGACCAAGAAGTAAGACAGACAACATTGAAGTGATCCGCCACAAGATTCATCTTGAGGATGCCGATCTTCTGGATTCGCACAGTTTTTACAGCATCCTTTCTAAAATTAAACCAGAGTACATTTTTCATCTTGCAGCCCAAGCGTTTGTCCCGACATCCTGGAGTTCCCCATCCACCACCATGGAAGTAAACTCCATAGGATGCATTCATCTTTTTGAAGCGATCCGTAGGGCAAAAATTGATCCGGTCGTCCAGATTGCCTGTTCATCAGAAGAATACGGACTCGTCTATAAGGATGAGATCCCCATAAAAGAAACAAATCCTCTCCGGCCTTTGTCTACCTACGCAGTTTCTAAAATCGCCATGGATTACCTGGGTTACCAATATTTTAGAAGTTATGGACTGAAAGTTATTCGGACGCGGGGATTTAACCACACCGGACCGCGCCAGGGAGACATTTATGTTTGTTCAACTTTTGCCAAACAGATAGCGCTCATCGAAGCGGGTAAACAGCAACCGAAAATATTGGTGGGAAATCTTGAATCGTCCCGTGACTTCACCGACGTACGGGATATGGTCAAGGCCTATCTCTTGGCGCTTGAAAAAGGCGAGTCGGGCGAAGTCTACAACATTTGCTCAGGCATGGGAGTAAAGATATCCAAAGTTCTAGATATGCTTATTTTGCTCGCTAAAGTAAAAGTAAAACTCCACCGCGACCCAAACAGAATGCGACCGTCGGACGTCCCGCTTTTGACGGGCGATAATACAAAGTTCGTTAACCGAACCGGGTGGAAACCGACTATTCCTTTTGAAACAACCATTCGCGATCTTCTCGACTACTGGCGCGAGCGCGTTTGACTGGCATGGAAATCACAAAAAATGAAACAAGAAAAATTAAACAATTATGCGTGTTTAGTTGCAGGCGGAGCAGGCTTCATCGGTTCTTATCTTTGTGACCGTTTACTGGATCAGGGATACGAAGTTTACTGTGTAGACAACCTGCTTACCGGTTCACGGGACAATATCTCCAATTTGCAGGCAAATCCCCAGTTTCATTTTATCAAACAGGATATTACCCGAGCTATGAAATTTAACTTTTCCGTCCAGTTTATATACCATC
>CAZUUL010000026.1:0-217 GCA_964623155.1 uncultured Gammaproteobacteria bacterium | reverse complement strand
GCAGGCTAAGTTTCTATTTGCTTCAACTAGTGAAATCTATGGCGATCCAAAAGAACACCCACAAAAAGAAAGCTATAGTGGAAATGTAAACACCGTCGGTCCTCGTTCCTGTTATGACGAAAGTAAACGTTGCGGTGAGTCTTTTGTTTACTCATTTATTCATACCTATGGCCTTGATGCACGGATTGTTCGCATCTTTAATACCTATGGTCCCCGC
>CAZUUL010000025.1:0-10640 GCA_964623155.1 uncultured Gammaproteobacteria bacterium | reverse complement strand
AGGTACTTGCATTAAAAATCTTCGGCTCGAACCTTAAACTCACCGACAAAATAGTCTGCTCTGAAGCTCTAAATCCATGGGCGGCACTTCGTGCCGCCCCGCCAACTCGGGACTTGGTGCCGATGGGGAGAGTCGAACTCCCACTCTTACCCTTAGGACGGGTCTGCTTTATCCATTAAGCTACATCGGCAAGTGCAGGCGGGTCCGTTGAACTACGGGACGTAAGGTGTTAATTTTACTATTCAATCTCTTTTTAAACAAGTTTTCCGTATAACCACCTTCGCTCGCAAACTTATTCTCCATAGCCTGAATCGAAGGTAAGTGACCATGTGCAGGAGTGTCAGCATGAAGTTTGCAGCAACTTAAATAACTTAAGAAACTTATTGTATAATATCAAAATTCGGAGAGTAGGTCATCGGTAGACCGCTCGGTTCGGGACCGAGAGGCACCGGGTTCAATTCCCGGCTCTCCGACTAACGTACTCCGGCAGGCGGGGACGGCGAGATCAGCAGTTCGAATCTGCTATCCCCGACAACAATCTGCTGAATCAAAGAATTTATGAGCGACCTTATTCTTACCTCACAATAAGAAGGTACCGGCTGTACCAAGGTATAACGGCGGCTACGACGTCACCGAAAAACTATTTTAGCCAATAAAAACCCTCTTGACAGAGTGCCTTTTTTCATTCTATTATGAAGATGTATGACATAAAGATGGCTCATTATTGATTAAAAAAAATACTCAAAAATTTAGTTTTAGTCAAGAGCCCTGCCCTATGAAATCAGAAAATAATAGACGAGTAAATTCGGCGCTCGTAATGCTTGCCGGTTTTTTTGAAGGTATTGGGCGGTTAACCATTGTCCTTTTTGGCTTTGGTTTTAACATCGTTCACAAACTTCTTTGGTCTACTCTGGATGCGTCTTTTTTTCTCCTGTTCTTGTTTATTCGATTCTGTGAAGGCGTAGGAAGCATGGTTTTGAGTATTCCTTTTCAATTCGCCTCAAACTTGTTGGCAGTTTTAGTTTTTAAACCCTTTGGTTTTGTTTACGAGCATCTTCTCGTCCACCTTGAATCGATCATTTCAACTCTTCTCGGAGTCCCGACGACCGGAGCTGTACACAAGAGGAAAATTGCGGCCTTGGCAAAAATATCCCAATCCCGGGCTACGACTCTTACTTGGCCTAAGCCGGTTTCGCTTGTCAGAGAGTTGGTTTTAGGTTATGTAACTTTAGTCGACAACTATCTGCTTTTCAGGCGTCGCCATGCCCTAGCTTTTGTTATTAGTGGCGGCACAGTTTTGACTTTGCCGCTTGTGGCTCTAGTTTTGTATCAAACCGTGATAAAAGATCTGCCTTTCCCGACCCGCTTGCGCACCCACCAGCCGGCTCTGACCACGCGCATTTTTGACCGCAACGGCAAGCTTCTTTACAAGGTTTACCGCAACGCCAACCGGACGGTTATTCCCCTGGCTGAAATCCCACTCTACGTCCAGCAGGCGACCATTGCTATCGAAGATCACAAGTTCTATTCTCACCCCGGCGTCGATCCCCGGGGCGTCATCCGGGCGGCGATAGCCAACTATACCAACAAAGAAGTCAGTCAAGGTGCTTCAACCATTACACAACAGCTGATTAAAAATACTTTGCTGACTCCCGAGCGGACATTAACCCGCAAACTCAAAGAAATTTTCCTGTCAGTCGTGGCAGAAGTCATTTTTAGCAAACAGGAAATCTTGGAAATGTACCTGAACACTGTTTGTTATGGGGGGATTGCCTGTGGGGTAGAAGAAGCAGCCCAAACCTACTTTAAAAAAAGCGCCCGCGATCTGACTCTGGCTGAAGCAGCACTTGTTGCGGGCTTGCCGACGGCTCCAACCACCTTTTCCCCCCATGGTTCCCATCCCGAGCTTGCGCGCGTCCGGCAAAAACAGACTCTTCATAACATGGTTCAACTCGGTTTTATCAGCCAACAGCAAGCCGAAGAGGCTATACATGAGGAACTGGCGATTGCGGCTCCAAACGTTTCCATCCGCGCGCCCCATTTTGTTATGTATGTAAAAGACTACCTTACTGAACGTTATGGTCGAAAGATGGTGGAAGAAGGCGGACTTCAAGTCTACACAACGCTCGATCTCGACATTCAGGAAAAAGCTGAACAGATAGTTGAACAGGAAAATAAAGAACTACGCAGCCGCTACGGAGCCAACAACGCCGCTGCTATGGTGACGCACCCCAAAACCGGAGAGATCCTGGCCTGGGTAGGTTCGGCTGATTACTGGGATCAATCAATCAAAGGCAATGTCAACATCATTACTTCACCTCGCCAACCAGGCTCGAGTATTAAAGTAGTAAATTATGGTTATGCTCTGTCGCACGGCTTTACTCCTTCCTCAATTGTTTATGATACGCCGGTTGTTTATAACATTGCCGGCAGTACACCTTACGCCCCAAAAAACTACGATGGTAAATTTCATGGTGCAGTAACCATCCGCCAGGCTCTGGCCCGGAGCTACAACGTTCCGGCAGTAAAAGTGCTCGCCACCTATGGCCCGCAGAAAATGGTTGAGATGGGGCAGCGGATGGGGATCAGCACCTGGAATAATTTAAAGCATTTTGGATTGTCGATGACCTTGGGAGCGGGTGACGTCACCATGGAAGATATGGCCGTTGTCTATGGTACGATTGCCAATCTGGGTGTTCGCCATGACCTAACTCCGATTAAAGAAATCACGGACCATCTAGGTAAAAGGCTGGATCCGCCAGCTAAAAACTTTACTGCTAAAGTCGTCGGCGACGTCCAAGCTAAAGATAAAGATCTTCTTCCTACCCCAACCAGCCATGATGGAGAAGCTGTGCTTTCGCCCTCTGTCGCTTACTGGCTGATTGACATTCTTTCTGATAATAAAGCTCGTCTTGTCGCCTTTGGCCCATATTCAAAATTGGAAATACCCGGCCATAAAGTCGCGGTAAAAACCGGCACCACTGATAATTTCAGAGACAACTGGACGTTTGGTTTTACTCCGGATTATCTAGTTGCCAGCTGGGTAGGAAACACCGACAACAAACCCATGCGGGGTTTGGTTTCGGGTATCACCGGTGCAGCGCCGATTTGGCACAACATCATGGAGTATCTTTTAAAAGACGCGCAGGCCCAGGAGTTTGACAAGCCGGCTGGCCTAGTTCCAGTCAAAATTTGTGCCAGCACCGGAACTTTAGCCTGCACCTACTGTAAAGACATAGTCAGCGAATATTTTATTCCGGGAACCGAACCCAAACAAACTTGTAACATCGTTTCTCCGGATGAATGTGCCAAAAGAAAAGCTCAAGCTGAAAGTGAAGGAAAATCGGCCGAGGAAACGCTGCAAATCATGGCTGGCTGCAGTCTTCCTTCCCCAACACCATGATAACTAGGGAATGTGCGGATAAAGAATGCCTTGGGTTTGAAGCGATAAAACTAGAGAAATCTGAAGGTGGAATAGATAAGAGAGGCAATTAAAATTACTAAAAATACAATAACAATTGGCGCCAAGCCTTTTTGGGTCATATACTTTAAAATCTTTTTAAGTTCATAAAATCTTCAACTTACACCCAGTATAACAAAATTTGGGAGAATGTCTGTATTTAAAAGAATTACTACCTAATTTTGGCACTTGACAAATAATAGAATTATTTGTAACATATATCCATGTTAGATATCCAAATTTCTCCTGATTTGAGGCCAAGAGCAATTCTTCCAAAACTAAAAGATGCTCTGACTATTGACGAGGTGGTTCTGTTAGTTGGCTCACGACAGTCTGGAAAGACAAGTCTTATGAAGCTGTTGATAAAAGATCTACTGAAGACAGTTAACCCGCAGCAGCTTTTTTATTTTGATCTTGAGCTCGTTCAACAACTTGAAGAACTCAATAGACTTAAAGACTTTAATCAATTTATCCAGAGTTTAAAAGCACAAGGGGCAGATTTTAATGAGCGTGTCTGGGTTTTTCTTGATGAAATTCAATATCTGCAACACCCCTCGTCTTTTTTGAAATACCTGTATGATCATTACAAACCACAGTTAAAATTCATTGTTTCCGGCTCTTCAACCCTGGAGATCAAACAAAAATTTAGCGATCGGCTTACCGGTAGAGTTCGTCAATTTCTCATTCACCCATTAAGTTTTGCTGAATATCTTGACTTTGCAGATAAACCCACGCTTCTTCGTGATCTTACGGAGAGTCATCCATCTTTTCCGGATTTACTCACTCGCGAACAACATTTTGATTCTGATTCTATACCAAGTGGGAATATAGATAGTAGTACTTTAAGGAAACACTACAGTTCCCTCCGTCAGGAATTTGAACGTTTTACTATTTATGGTGGTTATCCAGCTATTGCTAAAGAGAATTCTGATCTGGAGAAGCAGCGAATCTTAAAAGAATTGTATTCTTTATATGTACGTCGAGATATCAAAGATATTGGCCGAATCGAGGATGTTTCTGGATTTAACACTATGGTGAAATTACTCTGCTTCCAGATTGGTCAGCTAGTGAACGAATCAGAATTAGCAATTAGCTCTACAATTTCTCGGCCGACGGTGCGACGTTATCTTTTTCTTTTGGAAAACACATTTGTTATTAAACTTCTCAAGCCCTTTTTCACCAACCCGCGGAAAGAGTACGTCAAGATGCCTAAAGTATATTTTTTGGATACTGGTTTGCGCAACGGGGCTGCTGATAACTTTTTACCACTTGGACAAAGAACAGATATAGGTAGTCTGGTAGAGAATGGAGTACTAACGCAACTGCTCAAAAGCTTGCCTGAATTTTCAGAAGAACTATCTTTTTGGCGTAGCGAGAAAGGCACAGAAGTGGATTTCATCATAAAAATTGGCAGTGAGCGTTTTCCAGTTGAAGTGAAGTACCAAACTATCTCACGCCCAGCTATCTCTTCTGGTCTTCGCAGTTTCATTCACGCATATGCGCCGCGGATCGGAGTGGTAATTACTCGTGATTATTGGGGCGAACAGACAGTGTCTCAGACGCGAATACTATTTTTACCCGCCTGTGTTGTGATGTAGCTCAAATACCCTAAGGCATGTTGAGAAATCTGAAGGTGGAGAGGATTTGATTAAAGATTCTTTGCTCGTTATTCTGTTCTTTTAAAGTCATACTAAGTGGTTGAAAAATTGTATAAACAGTGCTCCCTTTTTGTAGGGAGACTAGGTTAAATGGGTTTGGTTTTGGAGGAATTAAATCTTCATCGCGCATTTTTAAGTACGCTGCTGATTGCCCATTGATCGTAATCAATGCTGGATCTTTTTTCCCATTACTATATTGCTTAATAACCTCTTTATAGGTTAATTCACGTTGCAGGTTCTGATCATAGCTTACACCAACGCTAATTTCTATTCCGTCGAACTCTATCATGGTTTTAGTCGAAAGAATTGTTTCCTTAGGTTCGTGCCATTCTTCTGGATATTGAAGAGAGAAACCAAGTTTAGCATTCCTGTATGTTTTCCAATTTGCAGTTTCATCTGGTTTGGAAACAGTTGGTGAGGGTGTTAGTGGTTGCATTAATAGATTGGCTCGACAATCACATGTAATGTTTTGTCCACACATATTCATAGCTTGACCACATCGAAGAGTTCCGCCTGGTTTTGTGCAAGAGATTCCTTTACATATCGTTTGATTTACAAAACAGGAAAATGTATTCCTGTCATAAGAGATACCATATGTGCAGGAAGGTTTTTTAAATAAAAAGTAATATCCTCCTACTAGGAAAGTGACAAAAATAAAAATAAGAATAATAATTGGTGCGAGGCCTTTTTGGGTCACTTGTCCTATATTCATATTCTCTTGCCTTTATGAAATATCTATTGATTTAAATCACTAAAGCAAATATACAAACTAGTTCGATTGTTTTACTAATTGGAATTTATCTCTTTTTTACTGCAAACCACACATTTTTATACCACTGCAACTTTATATACTGGATTCAGCGAATTTGTGTCGACGCTGCAAGCGTAACGATAAAAACTATGAACGGTATGCCAAAAAAGTACCACGCATTGCGCTTATTAGGTAAATCCATTGGAGGTAGAGATGTTGCTTTTCTATACGCCATATAAAGGACTATACCGATTGCCGCTAACGCACTAGTAAAGGCTATGATAAGAAGGAATACAGAGTAACTGATAGTGTAATTAATGGGGTCATATCCAGGCAATCTAGATTCAATTATTGAGCCTACAGCGACAAACACAGCTCCATAAAGAAGGTACACTGCGAGAGGTAACATCAATCTTACAAAAGAAGGTAGTCGATACAAGACGCTTTGTATTGTTTGTAATTTCTTTACTTGCTCGCCTATGCTAGAAGTCAAGAAAGCGATCATCGTCAGGAAAGATGATAATAACAGTGTAAATAAAAGTAGTGAGAAAGACACAGTAAATGAGGTAGCTAGTAATAGGACAGTAAACATGATCCAGAGTGAAAAGAAAAACCAGGTTGCAAGAAACTTTCTGGGAAAAAGAAGGCCAATGATTACACTTTGTGGAAGAGTTATCAGTGCCCATCCCCATACATTATTAAGAAATACTTCCTCAACAGTAAAAGGAGGTAAATCATTCGGCCCTTTTGCTACCACAGGATGAATAAAAAGGGTTAAAAGTAAAACTACTACAAAGACAACTTTGTTCATTAACGGAACTTTCATTTTAAATTATGCTGCCATTGCTTTCTTTTCTTAATAATAAGTGTAAGTCCGTACCAAAATAAAATGTTTAATAAAAGAAGTGAAAAGTTATCATTCACACCAGTATAACAAAAATCAGGAGGAAAGATTGTAAAGTTATGTTTAGATTGTTTTGACAATCTAAAGTTAGTCAAGAGTTCCCTTGACAAAAAAAGACTAATAGTGTAGTATTTAGATACTAAATCCCCCTGTGAGAGCGCAAGCTGTTTGCAGGGTTTTTTATTGACAAAACTTATGAATTATTGTTAAATAATCATAACACATGGCTACTCTCACTATCTCTCTACCAAATCAAGTTGCTAAGCAGTTAGATACAGAAGTACGTAAGCTTGGTTGTGCCACGCGTTCTGAGTTTTTTCGTGCAATTACTGCGGAAATATTTTACTAAGGAATTAGAATTTGAAGTATTTACTCCTCGTCCTATTGAGGAGATTAAACTAGAGCTTGCTCAAACTGGAAAGTATAGTCAAAAGTTTATAGACAGTGTCACTTCAGGCTTGGCCAGGTCATCTCTTTATGCAAATAAAACCCTTAATTGAAATTATTGATATTAATGACCATTATCAATAAAGAAAATGTCAGCTTTGGAAATCTAGGCAAGAAACGTAAGATAGTTTTGTTTATTAACTAGGGTAACTGGGATGTGGTATACATGAGAAAATGAGGCAGTACCACGGCTTAATGAGCCCTGGTTATATTTAATTTCGAATGCGCTAACTTCGGGCTCTGCCATAGGTTTTTCAAGGTAATCCACTTCCGCGCCACTGTAACTTCTCCAGAAATAATACTGGCAAGAGACACCCCTCTGCGCGTATGTTTTGATTCGTTCCACAATAAGAAAATTTTCCCACAGAGCGCCTTGATCCCGACGAGGAGCAAGTGGATTGAAATCACCGATTAAGGCATTTCTTATACCAATGTCAGTAAAATATACTTTATAGTTTTTGCCTATCTCTCGCCTCGGATTCTTCGAGTATGGCCACAGCCTGACAATTATGAATGCTTGTTCCAGGATATCAAGGTAAGAGACAACGGTTTTTCTGTCAATTTTCAATCGGTTAGCCAGTTCGTTTTCGTTTACTTCTGAACCTATTTGATAGGCTAGGGCACGAGTCAGGTCAGCAATTGCTTGAGCATTTCTTATATGGCCGAAGGAGAGCACGTCTTTGAAAAGATAACTCTCAATAATTTTTTGCAGCATTAGAATTTTGCTTTCCCGTTTTTTGGCAAGATAAATCTCTGGATACAATCCATAGAGCAGTATTTCATCAAGGAGGGAGTCAGCTTGTTTTTGCTGCAATAGTGTGTTTGTAGACATAGGCAGCACCTGAAGTACTTCCCCAAGCGACAAAGGATACAAGGTGTAATCAATATATCTACCAGCTAGTGTCTCGGTTGATTTGTTTTTAAGATCAAAGCTTGAGGAACCGGTAGCTAGTATTTTAACCGCTGGTAGCGCATCAAAGAGTATCTTTAGCGTGAGTCCTGGATTATCTAGTCGTTGCGCCTCGTCAATGAATAGATAATCAGTGCCACTTGTCAATTTAGTAAGTTGTGTCAACGAAGTTGTATTAATAGCCGCAAGATCTTCCCGCACATCGCAGTTGAGGTAGAGAATAGTACGTTGTTCACTTTTCAGTTGCTCAGAGAGGCTCTTAAGCAGAGTTGTTTTCCCCACCTGTCGAGCTCCCATGATCAGGATGACTTTACCCGTACTTTTCAGGCTTGAGAGTACTAGTGGTTCAATAAATCTTGGGATCATGATCCTAATATTAGTACAAAAATAGGATTTGTCAAGAGTCAGATCCTAGTGAACTCACTCTATGAACCTGAAGGTGGAGAGGATTTGGTCAACAGTTTTTTGGAAACCTTTATGAGTTGGATCGCCTGTAGAATTGATTATTTCCCAATATGTACCATTGTTTGCAATATAAATATAGGTATGTTCTCCTAGTCCACGAGAGGTATATGTATATGCTTCATAGCTGCTTATATAAGTAGTAGTAATCGGTTTTACCATTTCTCCAGCTTGTTTTGCTTCAGCCTCAACAAAGTTTTTCAATGATCTACCTTGCAGCGTACCTTTAATAATAAATAATCCAATGCCATCATACAACTCTGTTTGTTTCTTCTGAGTTGGACCGGCCAAGATAAAAGCTGTGTAATTATCACTTTTTTCTTCAATTTCCATGCCACTGGGGTATTTTAATGAGAATGAATTTTTCTGAGATGTATACGTCTTCCAATTTGCAGTCTCGTCAATTTTTGCAGTAGTTACGGGAACAGTTAATTGCTGAGTGGGAGAAGAGACTAAAGGTTGAATGGTTGGTTGAGGTTGGAGTGGTTTATTGACGTAAGTTCCGAAGTAGTACGCTCCGCCAAGTCCGGCGATAAATAAAACTGCAAGAAGAATAATAATTGGCGCAAAGCCTTTTTGGTTCATAGAAATTCAGCCTAATTTCAGACGATTTTTCTTTTCTTCAAAAGTTATCTGAAATCTCTTGAAAAATTCCTCTCTACCTAAAAGATTAATTGAGACTAAGTATTCGTAAGAAAAAACAATTGGACAGACAAATTGCTGTCCACCAACCTCTACTCTCAGCTTGTGAACGTAGCCTTTAATTCTACCACCGACACCGCCTAGATATATTTTCTCGCCGCTCTCCACATTTATTTTAAAAATATCAGCCACCTCGCCTCGAAAAACAGACATAGTAGCGCCTGAATCGACAAGAGCATAGAACTCTCTCTTTTTATCAGCAAATTCTAAGGTGATAGGGATGATGGGAAAGGTATTACCATGAGTATCAGTCCTGTAAGGGAAGATGGATGGGCTTAACTTCCTCATAAAAAGACTAAAACATAAGGACCTTCATCGTTACGAGGAACCTTGAAAGCAGCAGGAACTGTACCTGAGGGTTGCTTGTCGCTGACTGGGCGAGTAATTAAAGGTTCAATTTCCGTGAGTTGCTCTCCAACAGCAATAATCTTTTCTTTGATTGGATCTATGACCACCCATTTACCGGCAAATTTAGCGATGTCTTTTGTTGGTACGTTTACTTTCTTCATGACAGCCTAATATTAACAAAACTTAAAGAAAAACGCAACTTAGTCAAACTGGTTCCAGTAAAAATTATTAAGAACGGCATCTTTATTGTGTGAATTTGAAGGTGGAAAGGATTTTTGATAAGAATCCTTTGTTTCTTGCAATCGAGACTTATCTTGAACAAAAAAGAGTGATTGCAGCTGAAATTGAATTAAGCTTTTATCTGTGTTAAAGTTGGCACTATAAACATGAGAAGCAGAATTACCATGAATCCCAAAGTTGCTTTTGGTAAACCAGTCATTGCTGGGACGCGTATTGCTGTGGAGTTTATTCTAGAGCTTCTTTCTGCTGGCTGGTCAGTATCAAACATTGTAAAAGAATACCCTCAGCTAAAAAAGGACGATATTTTAGCCTGCGTGGACTATGCAAAAGAATTAGTCCAAGAGACGACGGTCTATCCTCTTTCGATTCTCAAGGATCCCAAAATGCTAAAAAAACTCCATGCAGATCTTAGCCGATGAAAATATTCCGCAGTCGATGATTCATGCACTACGGAAGGCAGGCTTTAATGTTGTCGATAGTAAAAGAAAAGGTCGTAGTATCCAAGACTCCACATTGTTAGCAAAAAATTACCTCATTCTCACTTTTGATAAAGATTTTCTTGCATTAATGGGCAAGCCAGAATTAAAGGTAAAAGTGGTGCTGCTGCGAGTTCATCCGCAGACAAAGGAAAATGTAGCCGCGATTACAGAATTTCTTCTGAAATCAAACATCCTTACGACGCTCAAAAAATCAGTAATAATTTCTCTAAACGATGAGCAGAGTTCCCCGTCACTGAGCGCAGCGAAGGGACGGGGGTG
>CAZUUL010000024.1:0-10930 GCA_964623155.1 uncultured Gammaproteobacteria bacterium | reverse complement strand
TCCGGAAAGCGACAAGACTATTGAATCGCTGAAATAATAACTTCCCAGGGATATCAATCCTGAAATAATCAGGGCGACTCCGGCAAAAGACAAACCACTTCCATTTGCCTGACCAAATACGTAAGCCATAAAACTGATAAAGGCTATAAAAAAAGCCATTACAAGATAAGTTTTGTATTTATTTGCGTTAATTTGTTCGTAGATAGACATTAGAATTGCACTTTTATTTCTTTTTTCTCATCATCGCTCGCTTTAAAAAAATCAACCGGCCTAAAACCCAGCGGCTGGGCGATCAACACATTTGGAAAAACCCGGATCTTGACGTTAAAGTCCATAACATTATTATTATAAAATTGCCGAGAATAGGCAATTTTGTCTTCGGTGTCTTCAAGCTGGCGCTGCAAATCTTTGAAATTGTCGCTGGCTTTAAGCTCTGGGTAGGCTTCGGCTACGGCAAATAATGATTTTAATGCTCCTGTAAGCATATTATTGGCGCTGGCTTTATCTGCTGGCGATTGAGCTGATAAGAGGGCTGAGCGAGCTTTAGTGACATTTTCGAAAACGTCTTTTTCGTGTTTGGCATAGCCTTTGACCGTTTCCACTAGATTTGGAATAAGATCAGTGCGACGCTTTAGCTGAACATCTATTCCGCTCCAAGCCTCATCTACCCTTGCTTTAGCAGTAACCAGACCGTTATGGGTAAACCAAATAAACAACAAAATAGCTGCAATAATTAAAAAAACGATCATTATTGGGTCCATAAGTTATTGTTCTTCACCTCCCTGTCAACCAGTCTTTAAATTTATTATACGACAAAGTGTTCAAAATATCAGCTTTTGTCGCCCAGCCCCGGCGGGCAACTGAAATGCCGTAGTCCATCAAATCCATGTGGTCTACGTGGTGCGAATCAGTGTTAATAACCATTTTGACTCCGGCTGCGACTGCCTGGCGGACAATATCATCGGGTAAATCCAGCCTGTCAGGGTAAGCGTTTATTTCCAGGGCTTTTTTTTTTTTTTTACAAAAGTCAAAGATTTTGTCCCAGGAAAGTTGCATGCCCTCCCGCTTATTAAGCAACCTTCCGCTCGGGTGACCAAGGATTTTTATTTTGGGATGGGATAATGCCCGCAGCACCCGCTTAGTCGTTTGCTCTTGACTCTGATTAAAGCTGCTGTGGACTGAGGCGATGCCGGCATCTATATACTCAAATGCCCCTTCAGGAAGAGCTAATTCTCCATTCGGCAGAATATCTATCTCCAACATGATAAATAAATGTACTCGAGTATTTTTAATTGATGAAAATATGTGTTCATAATACTGCTTTCTCTCTCTAATTATATTTAAAATTTGCGAAGAAGTATGCTTAGTGATACTCGGGTTATGATCGCTTACCCCAATATATTCATAGCCGATTTCGTCAGCGCGCTTAAGCAAGTCTTTAAGACCACTTGCGCCCAGATCATGCGATGATTCTAAATCATAACTGGTGTGTATATGGAGGTCGCCGCGGATATCTCCGTCATCTATGATTTGGGGAAGACTATGGTGTAGAGCCGCATCGATTTCTCCCTGATCTTCCCGCAGCTCTGGCGGAATCCAATCCAACCCCAAAGCTGTATAAAAATCTTTTTCAGTTGCAAATTTTTTTACTTTGTTACTTTTTTGATACTTGATACCGTATTCTGACAGAGATACGCCCTTACTCAACGCATATTCACGCAGATGAATGTTGTGAGTTTTTGATCCAGTAAAATGTTGAAGCAAAGCGCCAAATGACTCCGGGGGCTGGACCATCAGATCGATCTGTTTTCCTCCTGCAACCAGGATCGAAGAGGTCTGAGGACCGCGTTCGAGAATGCGCTCAACCCCCGGATATTTGCTAAACCAATCTAAAACAGATTTTGCGTCTTTAGAAACAACAGCAATATCAACATCACCAATTGTCGCAACCATCCTGCGCAAGCTGCCCAAGGGTTCTGCCCGCAAAACATAAGGATTTTGCTTTAAGTAGGCCAAGATTCTTTCCGCCAGCTGATGAGCATATGGAAGCACCATTCTCAGAGATTTTCCTTTAATCTTTTTAAATTCTCGGAGTCGTTGAATAATATCCTGCTCGGATTTTAAACCAAATCCTTCTATTTGCCTGATTTTTCCTTCCTTTGCCGCCTTTAGCAGGCTGGCGACTGCATCTTTATCGCCTTTTATGCCCAGAATGGTTACAAGTCTATAGGCTTTTTTTGGGCCAAAACCGGGAATGTCCATAAGGACAAACATCGCTGGCGGAAAATCTTTTAAAAGATTTTCAAAGTGCTTGACTTTACCCTTTTTGAACAGCTCGTCCAGATGAGAAGCAATCGTAGGTCCGATACCGGGAACCGAAATAAGCTTGCCTTGATGCCAAAGGGTTTTTGCTTCTGTGGTCGAATGTTCGATAGCGTCGGCAGCCTTTTCGTAGGCAATAATCTTGAATCGGTTTTCATTTTTTAGTACATAAGCCGCCGCAACCATGCGAAAAAGTTTTGCCAGAGAGCGATTATCCACAGACCCAATCATAGCAAAAGATTGACGCTCTCTCAACAATTTGTTATATTGGCCACGGTACGAACCAGTAGTTTACAGGGGTTGTAGCTTAAGTATGGACCCGTGGTGTAGTGGTTAACACACTTCCCTGTCAAGGAAGAGATCACCGGTTCGACTCCGGCCGGGTCCGCCTTCGCCCGACGAAGCTTTAACGAAGTTGGGCTTAAAGTATAGGTTAATCTCTGCCCGGAAAGGAGGAAAGCGGTCAGCATATGCGCAACTCTAATGGGAAGAAGTTTGTTAAAAACGTACGTTTATCCGAGTCGTATATCTCGATGGCAGTGGGGCTACTGGTTGTTATAATTATTGCTCTTGCTGCTTTTAATTTTTTTACCCGAAAAAATGATAAGTTATCGCTTCCGGGCATTCAGGCGCCTGAAGTCAGTCAAGTCGAGAAAAAAGACCAGAATCAAACCGTCCCTGCAACTCACACTGTGGCTGCGGGCGAGAATTTATGGACTATTTCAAGCAAATATTATCAGTCTGGGTATTTCTGGCTGTTTATTGCTGAAAGAAACCATCTCGCTGATCCCAATATTTTGTTTGTCGGCCAGAAACTGGAAATACCTAAAGTTGAAATTGCCCGAGCCTCAACACAGCCATCTGAGGATGTGATTAAAACAGATCAGTATGTGGTAGCTCAGGGAGATTCCCTATGGAAAATTTCGCTGCGGGCATATAATAATGGCTATGGTTGGACCAGACTCGCGAGTGAAAACAAAATACCCAATCCCGATTTAATTTATCCGGGACAGAATTTAAAGATTCCGAGATAAAATTTTCTATAAGAAAACTGTGGTACCCGCCAAAATTTATGCGGGATTAGTACAGCGGTAGTATGCCACCTTCCCCCGCCTGCACTTGCCATGCGAGGGTAGTTCAAAGGTATATATTTTAAGGAATACGCTAACAGGTAGACACTATATAGGAAGTACTAATGATTTTAGCAGACGCCTAAGCGAGCACAATCGAGGACAAACTAGATCAACCAGAAGTATAGGTAAATGGATAATCATTTATTCTGAAGAATATACAACTAGTCTTGAAGCTAAAAGGCGTGAAATACAAATAAAGTCATATAAGGGTGGTAATGCTTTTAAAAAACTAATAAGCGAGGGTAGTTCAGTGGTAGAATGTCTCCTTCCCAAGGAGAAGGCCGCGGGTTCGAGTCCCGTCCCTCGCTCCATAGGAATTTTATCGAACTCATGGATTTTAGCCTCAAGAAATTTCTAAAATTCACAAAAATATAATCCTATAACCTAACATCTTAACGGGAATCGAACCAGCCTTAATCCTGCTATTTTTCTTCTTGTTCTGGTTCTTCAAAATCACCCATCCACTCCGACCCATAAAAATGTTGCATAACTGCACAAGCCAGTAGATAAACAACTTCCTGTATCTCTTTTAGCTCATCTTCCGATGCGTTAGGATAATACTTTTTGATAGTCTTTAACGGCAACATCATCTTCTTTCTTTTAACAGAACCAAAATTTCATCAATTGCCTTTAAGAGTTGTATATTTGTATCTCTAAGCCTTGGGCTTATTCTTACAAATTTAGTACCCAAGCCATCAAAATTTATCCCATCAATTATTGAAATGCCCTTTGAATTGAGCAGTCGAACAAAATCAGTAGATGATTCGAAAATGGGATTTATTTTTATAAGTAAATTATTAGCTTCCGATTTAATTACTTTAAATTCTCTATTCTCAAGCTCTCTTGTCAAAAATTCTTTTTCTTGCTTCATAAATCGTTTAGTTTTAGACATAAATTTTTTGTCTTTAAGAGCAGTAACAGCTAATTTCTGGGCAATAGAAGAAACGGGGAATGGTTGACTTATTTGTTTTAGTTTTTCAACTACTAAAGGTTTAGCAACACAAAATCCAATTCGTAAACCTGCAAGTCCGAAACCCTTTGAAAAAGTTCTTAGAACAATCAAATTATTTATGTCCTGAGACTCTCTTATTACAGTATCACCACCAAACTCTATATTTGCTTCATCAACAACCACTAAAATATTTGAAGAGCGAACAAACTTTAAAATCTTATCCTTAGGAATAATCTTACCTATTGGGTTATTGGGGTTACATAAAAAGATTAGCTTAGTGCTTTTTGTTATTCGCTTTCTTATATCAGCTAGGTTTATATCAAAATCTGCTGTCATTTCAGAGAAAACGACCTTACCACTCACTAACTGTACTGCTTTTTCAAACATAGGAAAGGTTAGTTTAGGAATTATTACTTCATCATTGGGTTTCAGGATAGCTTGAGGTAAGAGTTTAATAATAGCTTCAGAGCCATTAGCCACAAAAATACCTTCAGAATTTATCTGAAACATTTTAGATAAAGTATTTTTAAGATCCTGTGAATCAGGATCGGGGTAATCAAAAAAATCTTTCGGCGACACATCTTTTAAGGTCATAATGACCTTAGGCGAGCAACCTAATGGATTTTCGCTCAACGAAAGATCAATCGGTAATTTTTCACCAAATGCGTATAACTTTCTAAAACTGATTTGTGTCTGTGTTGTGTTATTCATATTTTTTCCCACAAAAAAACCTCCCAGTTCGGGAGGCTGTTAAATAATTCCGTTTTACCTACAATTAGACCACGAAATTACCAACCTCGCTAAGAGAGGTGTAATGCCAATAATAAGCATTGGTAATCTCTGTGGTGGCTGCTTCACCAAGTTGGGAAAACAAAAGCTCCAAATCGTTCATATGGTCACGCAGATTTTGACGTTTGAGTCCTTTTATTTTCTTATATTCAGATGGAGTAATACCAAACGTGGCTCTGGATATCTCGGCTGTCAGAATTTCATAATCTTTCTGCACTTTAGCTCCTCGTTTACTCCACTCGTCGGTAAGCTCCTCACGGATGGCGATACCTCTCATTCGTTTCTCTACCCAATCATCGGGATAACCTTTTGCTTTATATAAAGCTCTGGTTCTTTTGGTTGCTAGTTCTGGATCTTCAATTTCTCGTATCCTTTCATACCCAACTCTGGCAAGCCACCTTTTGAAGGGCTCTGCTTTGGGAGAAGGAATTGTTTGAATGATACGAAATATTGTTTCAGTGTTTGCACAATCTGTTAAGTATTTTTTCCCATCAGACGATTCTAATTTCAGTTGTCCGATTTTCTCGGACAACTCAACGTAACCCTCTTTAACAAGCTTAACTTTTAAGTCATTCCAATATTTCCTCTGTCTATCAGTACCGGTTAATACTTTTACTACATCAATAACCGAAAACCACCACTCATTGTTATAAATAGTTTTTCTAATCTCTTTACCCTTAAAAATGGCAATTTTGGTATCGGTCATATGTCTAAGTCTAACACAAAGTCGGCCAATTTCCACCCCTCCAGAGGCGGGCAGGCATTTCGGCCGATTGGCTAAAAAGAGGTTCGAATTTTTTTCGTAGACGTTCACAAAATTGCTAGGTGATTCTATTCTGAGGATTTTGTAGTTGGTTTTTCCCGCCGGGATTTCCAGCTCAATGCTCTCCCCTATTTTTTTACCCAAGAGGGATTTTTCCAAAGGTGATTCATTGGAAATTTTTCCTCCCTTTGGATCAGCTTCTTCTCAGCGAAAAATTCTGCGACAAAAACAGCCGCTAAGAGTTAAGATATAAACTGACAATAAAATCGGTTGGGCAGAATTATTCATAGTTTTATCCAGTACCGAATCGGTGCTGGATTTACCTATTAAATCTATAATCTCAACTTTTTCCTCCGTTGTCAAGCCCCCCGCCTGCCTGCTTGACATTGGGTAGTAAATACATTAAAATAGTCAGTATATGTCACAGATTAGATTAAACAAAACACCAGAACTAGAAGAAGTTTTAGCTTTCCTACGAAGCAAGTATCTCCTATTGTCCGAAGCTGAGATTATAAAAGTAGCTCTTGCTGAGAAGTATTCAAAAGAGGTAAGTACCCCATTGGTAGATGAAGAAACTGAAAAGCTCATTGCAAAGGGTTTGGAAGATTACAAAAACGGGCGATATACTGTAGTCAAAACAGATAAGGAGCTTAATACGTATCTCAAGAGCCTTTAAATATGTATGATCTCCATTTCGCAAGTACCTTTGCTCCTACCTACAAAGCACTCATTAAAAATAATCAGGAACTGGAAAAACGAACGAAGAAAGCTTTGAGATTACTGAAAAATGACCCTCTTTATCCTTCGCTAAAAAGTCATAAAGTAAACACAAGAAATTTCGGACAAAAATGGAGCAGTTGGATAACTTCTGACTTACGAGTTATCTGGGATTTTGATGAGGAAAGAAAGCTTGTTATTCTTTTATTTGCCATCACAAGACATTCAGGGTCTCACAGGGAATATAAATAGTCTTCAAAAATCAGCCCACAAACAAAGAGAAGAAGTTTTTACAGAATTTTTAATAGTTTTACCTATTAATTGCAGTCGCAACTTCTACCTCTGTTGTCAATAGTCATACTTCTACTATAGCAAATTTTCCGCTTATCAACATAGCGATTTCGGATGATTATCTCCTCCTGTATAAAAGTTGACTTTATATTGAGATTTTTGTTAGGATAAGGTGTTATGAAAAAAGTAAATACTCCCACCAAAAATATGGGTCAATTTGCCGGTAAGTGGGTGGCAATTGATACAAAGAGCAATCGGATTATTGCCGTTGGAGACACACTCAAGGAAATAGAGCCATTCACAACTCGATCTGTCAAAGATAAGACGCCTGACGAGGAAATTGCTGCCGCCTTTAAGGTACCACGCAAAGATGAAGGTCCTTACGTCTTATGTATAAGAAAAATACGTTGCTGACTGCCTTCCGTTATTACTTCAATGGTTCCGTTTATTTTCCCGTCATATCACTGGTATTTATAGTTGGCGAGAAAAGAATTCGGTCTCAAGCATTAGTCGATTCTGGAGCAACAATTTCTATATTTGGCGAGGAAACTGCGAATTCTTTAGGAATTGACATTGAAACAGGAAAAAGAATCATCCTTGGTGGTGTCGGAGGAAGAATTGTTGGTTACGTTCACGCTGTAAAGGTTAGAATTGCTGGCAAAGAATTCCTTTGCCCGGTTGTCTTTTCCCACGAATATTTGGTTTCCTTCAATCTTTTGGGCAGAGAAACTGTTTTTGAGCAATTCAAGATTATCTTTGAAGAAAAGAAAAATCTTTTGACACTAGACTAACTTCGGTTTATCAGAAGCTTCTAATCGGATCGTACGCGATTATCTTGTGACAGAAATTACTGCACTTTGTTCGGCACTAGGAGCGGCTACCGTCACCCGGCCATTAGCTGATGCCTAGGATGATATGGCCAGGATTAACCAATTAGAACACCAAATCGCTTGACTTCGTCGGCGAGAGAGTCGTATTTGTTATCAAAATCTGCGGGTGAATACGCCACCGGTTCGATTCGCGGATTAACTTTCAAGGCAGCTTTATTTAATATCATTTTGTCACGTTGGTAATCTGTGCCGAAATCGTTGGAAACGACGCAAACATCCAAGTCGCTTCCTTCCCAGACTTTGCCTTTAGCATATGATCCGAACAGATACGCCTTATCCACCCTGACCCCAAGGCGGCGGACTTCGGCCAAATATTCCTTTGTAAGGTTAATCGGGTCAATATCCATATTCTTTGAGAAGATTGGTGAGCTTTATTTTTAGATTTTCTCCGCGTTTCATCCATTCAATTGCAAATTCTCGAGTGGCTTTTTTGTAAAAATCTCGTTTATAGCTATCGTATCTTGAGGAAACATTAAAAGATGAAATTTCCTTTACATTGATCAACTCCTCTTCGGAAAATTCAATTCCGGCTTTTTGAGCCAGGAGAATTAAGTTATGGACATATAACGGCGATTCGTCTTTTCGGCTGACGTGAACGGCCTTGATTAATTTTTCAAGCGCAAGCTGTAAAAAGAAGAGAGCGTGGTTATATTTGTCCAATTTCAATAAACTTTGGGCTACCTCCCAGTCTTCTTGAGCACTGGCAATCCAGTATTTAATCGCTTCTGTCTGACTCATGTTTTAAGTATACATCATTATACACCTTTATCTTGTAACACTTAAAAATCTTATTGACTATTTTGTGCAAAAGGTGTGTAGTGGAGTATGTAGACATATGATTGATCGTTTTCATTGGTCTGCGGTCAGTGCGCTTGTCTCAAGTAGCATCTTTATCATCTGGCTGGCAACGGGTGTCCGACAGCCGATGGGTATCCTTTATTTTCTTCTTGAACTTCACCTCTATGTTCTCCTGCTTCTCTTTGTTATCAATCATTGGAAAAGACGATATGTACTTTCTGGTGGTCCCTATTCACTACGAGCCATCGTTGATGTCTTCATCCCCAGCAAAACAGAGCCAGCGGATATGCTTGAACGCACGCTTTACTCAGCCAGTCTCATAGACTACCCGAATCTGCGCCTGTATCTTCTTGATGATGGCGCCAGAGAGTGGGTCAAGGAACTTGCCAAAAAATACGGTTACACTTATTTAGTCCGTCCCAACCATCTAACAAAACCCTACAAAGCGGCAACACTGAATTATGGTTTAGCCCACTCCTGGGGAAACTACATTCTCGTTCTCGACGCTGACCATACGGTGAAACCTACCATGCTTGATGACCTATTAGGCCATTTCAAAGACCCCAAAGTGGCTCTGGTAGCCACCCGTCAAGGGTTTGCCATTGATAAAAACGATTTTAATCACGACCACCTTTTTTATGAGTATATGCAGCCTGGAAAAAACGCCGATGGAGCGGCAATGAGCTGCGGATCTGGTGTCATCTATCGAAGAAGCGCGCTCACCAAAATCGGTGGCTTTAGTGAATGGAATGTGGTCGAGGATCTGCATACCTCTTACCTTCTCAACAGCCATGGTTTTCAGGCTGTTTACGTCAACCAACCCTATACCCAAGGAGTTGCGCCGCAAGACCTTAAAGTAATTTATAAACAGCGGGGCACCTGGGCGCTGGATTCTCTCAGATTACTCTTTTGGAACATGCCGCTTTTGAACCGGAAACTAAGCTTTCTCCAGCGTCTTCACTACCTCGAGATGGGCTATATTTATTTGGTAGGTGGTTTTGTGCTTCCACTGCTTTTTTTCCTTAACTTCTACTCCTTGTTTTCCAATACCCCACTCGTTCAAGCAGGCTTTTGGTATGTGCTTCTTAAAATTCCATCACACTACTTAACAGTTAGACTTTACAGTGAGCTTGGCCGTGGTTCAGCAGAATCCCGAATGTGGGCTGGCTTGTATCCGGTGTATTTTTTGGCCATCTTTCGTGCACTCATTCACGTAAAACCGCGCTATCAGGTGACGGAAAAAGGTGTTGAGGCTCAAGTACGCAGGATAACATTGGTTATCCCTCAAGCATTCACTGTAGCTTTGGGTATTTTAGCAATTCTCTACCACCTATCTCGTTACTCATTCTCTTCCCTTTTTACCGTCAACGTCTTCTGGTTTAGCGTGATGGTGTACTGGCTGTGGCCTGTGTTAGGAAAAGCCTTGGCAATCAGCCCATCGCTACCAATTAAAAAATATGGCAAAAACTATTCTGATCGTTGATGATGAACCAGCCCTTCTCAAAGCGCTTTCCAGCAAAGTTTTGTCCCTAGGCTATCGGGTAGTTGAAGCGACAAATGGAGATCAGGCAATCAGCCAGTTCAAAAAAGAAAAGCCGGACCTTGTCCTTTTGGATGTTGTCATGCCGCAAAAGAATGGCTTTGAAGTGTTAGAGGAGCTTACGATCAAAATGCACAGCCGTGTTCCAGTGATTATTTTAAGTAATTTAGAACAAAACCAAGACATCGAAACCGGAAAAAACTTGGGGGCAAAAGACTATATTGTCAAGTCGAACATTTCTCTGCGCGACATTATGATAAAAATTCACAACACGTTGAAGTAAAGCAAATATTTAACTACTTTACCGTGACACTTTTAGCTAGATTCCTTGGTTTATCCGGATCAAGACCTCGTAAAATCGTCAGATAATATGCGAGTATCTGACCGGTGATAATATTCGGAATAATTGTAGCTTCTCTTACATCAGCTACGGGTAAGTAATAATCAAAGATGTCATGCGTTTTATGAGAAACACCTATAATCATACCTCCTCGCGCTTTCATTTCCATCGCACTTGCTAAATTAGCACTATAGAGCTCATCATTAGGCATAAAAACAATACATGGAGTACCTTTTTCAACTAGTGCAAGGGGCCCATGTTTAAGCTCTCCTGCTGCCATACCCTCTGCATGAACGTAAGAAATTTCTTTTAACTTCATGGCAGTTTCAAGGCCAGCAGGATAAGATAAACCTCGTCCTACTATATAAATATGCCTGGTATTCTTAAGTCTTACG
>CAZUUL010000023.1:0-11269 GCA_964623155.1 uncultured Gammaproteobacteria bacterium | reverse complement strand
TTAACCGCGCCAAATACTATCTATACAAGGGGGTGAATCTTGCGAGACTTTAGGTTATACTGATTGTAAAGTAAGATTTTATGAACTGGAAAGGATTTTTCAAACCTCAAAAATCAAAAGGTATGCTTTTTGTTTCTCTTTTAATCTTTTGGTTAGGTATCACCCCAATTAATTTCGTAATTCAAAGCAGCCATAACAACGAGGTAACTGGTGGAATTGTAGCAATTCTAATAATTATTTTAACGGTGAGTCTTAATCTGTGGATGATGATCGTTTTTGTATTAAATCAAATTCCAATTCCAATCTTAGGACCGGTTATTATGGTGCTCACAGGTATTCTTCTTTTACCTCTAAATATTGTCTATCTGTATTTTTTATCCTGCCTTTTTGTGTGGCTATTTAGACAATTTATTTCAAAACGTGTTAGACTTTGACCGATTATGATTTCAATTGGATTACTGATAAATGCTGTTCTCTTGATTCCCATGCAGCATCAATACCAAGTCCCACTTGACAACCTCCTTTCAATTCGATTATCATAGAAATGAAGCTGATAATCTATGAAAAAAATCGAATTGATATGGCGCGATATTTTAACAGAGGCTCTGGAAAAGCGAGAGATACTCTTTTCTCAAAAAGACCTGGCTATAAAATTTGACGTCTCGACCAGTACAGTTTTTCATGCACTGAAGATACCGCGAGAAATTGGTGCGGTTGAGGTCACGGGCAGAAATTTTTCTCTGATTGATTTTGAGAAACTGCTCTTCTTTTGGGCCACGCAAAGAAATCTAAAACGGGATATAAGCTACAGTACGTACTCCCCTCTGCCCATTAGGGAGATTGAAGGGTTGATGCCAAAAGTTGTCATTCCCACTGCCTATACTTCATATCGCTGGCGGTTTAACGAAACACCGGCTGATTATGATAAAGTCTATTTTTATAGTCTGTCTTTGGGGGAAGTAGCCGAGCGTTTCCCTAAAAATCAAGGCACCGAGCCCAATATTTTTATTCTCGAGGCAGACCAGTGGTTAAACCGCTATACCCCAACTCCGCCTCTGGTGCAATTGTTTGTTGACCTCTGGAATCTGGACCAGTGGTATGCCAAAGAATTTCAGCAAGCCCTTCTGTCTCGATTTAAAGAAACGTTAGGCAGTGCTTGAGTTATGGATTATTACCAGGATACGATCACCCAAAAAAGTTGGCAGACCTTAACCCAGATCAAATCTCGATTCTCCTTTGTGCTGATTGGTGGCTGGGCGGTGTGGTTATATACTAAGAGTCTTAAATCAAAGGACATCGACCTCATTGTGAACTACGAGACACTTGAGGTTTTAAGACATGATTTCGGGGCAGTAAAAAATGACCGGCTCAAAAAATATGAGGCTAAGGTTGCCGAGATTGATATTGATATCTATCTACCACACTATTCTTATCCTGGTTTAGCGCCAGAGAGCATTCAAAACTACACTGTCGCAAAAGAAAGCTTTACCGTCCCAAGAGCAGAAATTCTGCTTATCCTCAAGCAGTATGCCTATGAACAGCGGAAAGCTTCCATCAAAGGCCAAAAAGATAAAATTGATATTTTTAGCTTACTTGCCATGAATTTGGATTTTGCACTATATCACAAAGTGCTTTACGAAAGTCGGCAGGAGTATTTACGTGATGCCCTGGTTAAGATGTTAACAACGACGATGCGGGTAAGAGAATTAGATCTCAAAGATCATCACTTGGCCAAACTGAAAGCAAAAGTGCTCTCACAGCTTGCAGCGAAATTTTGATTAGAGTACATTTAGATATGATGACCCAAAAAGGCATAGCCAGATATAGTCCTGTATCTGGCTATGCACGAATAATTATAGTCATTACCATACTTGTCCTTGGGGGAGTTCTGGTGGGAATGTATTAAACAGCTTTGAGAGCATCGTGTGTTTGTAATGGGTTGGGAAACCTTGAATGGGTTAGGACTTTCAGTGCAAAGCTATTCCACCCGCAGGGTGGTCGTGTCAGTTAGGTTTGCTGCGTAAAGAATGTCACTGGCATAGCCAAAGATTATCTAGATATAGTAGTTCCATTGGTAGGTACAGGTTTAGGGATAGAAAGTTCGGCAGAGCGTGGTCTCTCTTTCAAAGCCAGAAAGGGGCACTAAGAGACGTAATGATCCGAAAGTGTTCTAGCAAAGGTAAAACTGCAGGTAACAACAAAAGAATTATCACCAAGATAATTACCCTTTTTATCACGTGATCCTTTTGTTCCTGTGTAGGCGAAAAAAGATACCTCTTTAACTCGCTGGTGGCTACTGAATCGAATATGGTACCTGCGATTAATCCATAGAGAAACAAAATAACGTTATACTGCACTAGACACAACAAAAAAGGGCAGACATGCTCAGGATATACGATAGATCGTAATGGATATATAACAGTACGTGGTGCAAAATCAAAGAATAAAATACAGGGCAAAAACCCAATAATAAAAAAGAGCACAAAGAATAAAGTAGGGAACAAACCTCTCTTCATACCTTAAGTATACTATAGTTTGTCTGCGTAGCATAAGACACTCTCCACCTTCCGCTTTACCCAATAATTTCCTTTGTGCTATACTCATAACTATGACTCAAGATGAAGTTTTAAAACAGGCAAAAAAAGTTACTCAACAACTCATAGAGAAATACCATCCTAAAAAGGTAATCCTTTTCGGCTCAGCTGTATCTAATGACCTAGAGGAACCAAACGATCTAGACTTTTTTCTTATTAAAGACCAGGTGCCCCAGCGAAGTATCGATAGAGCAAGAGAAGTCGATGGACTCATTGATAGAGAAGTAGCCTGCGATTTTATTGTGTATACACAGCAAGAATTTGATCAGCGCCTTAAACTTAAAGACCCTTTTATAAATAAAATTATTGCACGCAAGGGAATCATCCTCTATGGATAATCTACCGGATCCGAAAGTTATTAAAGAGTGGTTGGACAAAGCAGATGAGGATTTTGGATTTGCTGCCATCAGTTTTGCTGACTCTGCAAATACTTACTTCGGACCAATTTGCTTCCATTTTCAGCAGGCGGCAGAAAAGTATCTAAAAGCTTATATAGTGGGCAATGATTTGGAATTTGAGAAGGTGCACGATTTGAAGAGGCTACTGGGTATCTGCAAAGGTAACAATCCAAATTTTGCCCAAATCTATGAGGAATGTATATTCTTAAATAGATTTTATATTGAGCCGAGGTATCCCGTGCTGCCTCATAATGAAGTTAGTGGAGATGATACGAGGCAAGCAAAAGAAGCCGCGGAGAAAATTGGCGACTTTGTAAAGCAGCTTTTAAGTGTAAACAAAAATACGTTGTATCAAAAAGGGATTGCCCCAATCATTATTCTTATAGCAGTTGTAGTTATTGCTGGACTCGGCGGAGCATATTACTTCGGAACTCAAGTAAATAAACCGACTCAACCTCAATCAACCATTCAACCTTCTCCAACTCAACCACAAACTCTTTCACCCACTACTGCTTCAAAATCATTTACTGGCATAGGTTTTACATTCCAGTATTCGCCTTATTTTGAAGTGTTTGATATTAGATCACTTAAAGAATTGGCTGACTCCTTTGGAATTGGTTCATCTAATGAATTAATAGTGGGCCTTATTCATAAAAGAAATAGTGATGATTCTATCAATAGAATCAAGTTGCCTGGAACAGTGCTGATAATTACGAGGAACAAAACAGATGCAAAAGATGTAAACGAATTAGCTGCTAAAGAAGGAATTGGAGAAATAAAACGGGTTGGACCACATGATGTACTTGCGCAAGGATCTGACGTCCCACCTGCAAACGATGATACCAATTCCTATGTTTTGGTTCATAACGGTTTTGCATACAGATTCCATCTGCAAAACTGGTGGAAGCATGATGATAAGGAACAGATAATAAAATATTTTGACCAAATCCTCTCCACCTTCAGCTTCACTGAGTAGATTATTTTATAAATCTTTCAAATTCTTCTTCACTCATTCCCGCTTGTTTAAGGATACTCTGAAACGTACCACGAGCTACTTCTTTATGTGCTGGAACTATGACAGTGTGCAATGTTTCCTTCCAGATACCCCGAAGCTTAACGTGACTACCTTTTTGTGAGATGTATACAAAACCAGCTCTTCTGGACATTTTGACAATTTCTCTAGCAGAGTAAAGTCTAGGCATGAATAGAGGAAAGTTCTATGTTTTTAGGAGGAGTTATGAGAGGAATTTTAACTCCCTCATCTTCTAATAGTAACTCGACTGCCTCTGCTAAGTTTTTTAATGCTTCTTCCTTAGTACGACCCTGACTGGCTACCTCTAAGCCTACTGTTTTAGCAACGTACCATTTTCCTTCTTGCCACACAATGACTGGTAATGTTTTCTGTGTCATGGTAAGCACATTCTACCTTAACTGCATAACTTATTCAACCTTTAAATTTTTAGACTAAATTCAAGACACTTCGATTGTTCGAACAAAAGACAGCTGCTATGATGGAGTTAGATGAACCTCCTTGGTAAACCAAGACGAATAGAAAAAACGACTGTTTTAACTTTTTCTCCAGGGAAGGAAGCAGTGTTTCACTATGGCCCTGGAACAAAACAGTATCAAGGAGCAGTCTGGAATCTTTATCAGTATGGTAAGGAACCAAATGGTGGAAACGATCTTTTCTAAAAAAATTCTTCTTGGGATAGTTATTATCTTGACAGGCATTATTTTCACCCTTGTTTGGGATATTTCTAAACAGCAAAAAGAAATAAATCAATTCAAAAGTCCAAGCCTGGATTTTTCTCTCGAGAAAAAACTTCGGGAAAAAGTAAAACAGGCGTTATCAACGTATTCACAAAGAGGTTGGAATAAAACAGTGGCATCCTTAGAGGATATAAGGTTATATTGTAAGAGGAGAAACTGTAACTTCGAAGCAATCTTTAACGAATTCTTGGATACTCTTGCCAGTACAGTAAGCAGTAATCAGGAATTTACATCTGGAGCTTCTACATTAGGTATTATCTATCCCGGTAATTGGAAAATAGCTGATCTTGATAGAGATGGTGAAAATGAAATTGTTATCTTACAAAGAGATACTCTTAATCCTACATTTATACTCTTAAAGGTTATTGATTTTCAAAATAAGCCTCGGGTGGTAAACTTTAAATTAAACGAAAGTTATTTTAGTTCACCTAACTCTAGTGGATCATCACCCTTAGAGATAATAAATACTACCCCTGACAGCAACCCGGTAATTCTCACGTTTGTAAGCGGTTCTAAAGGTGGTGCACATCTTTATGTGTTTAGGTATAAAGACGGCAAATTAAGCCTACTCCTTAAAAAAGACGATTTGTTCTACCCTGAGTATATCTTTACTGGTAAGGAAAAGAATGGGTTTTCAGAGATAATTGTCCGAGGAAACACCAAAGATGGCGAAAAAGTAACTCAACATCTTAATGTTTTCAATTCTATCCTTGACGAGAGAAAATAAATCTCCTAATGTAAATCTACATGCAGAAAGGTTTTACCACATTCAATTCACATGAACGAGGCTTTGCGCCAATAGTGCTGCTTGTTGCTCTACTCTTGTTAGTGGTTTATTTGGAGCGTATTATTTAGGAAAACAAACCAATAAACCAGTTATGAATCAAGGTTCGCAAACTTCTTATCAATTACCCACTTCTTCTCTACTTCAACAACTAACAACTTCACCAACTTCTGTTACAAAATCAGCTGAAACTGCAAATTGGAAAACGTATACAAACGCTAAATATGGATTTTCACTTAAATATCCTTCACAGTGGCAGATAAATCCTCCTGCAATAGATGATGGAATTCTCATTGGTCTTGCTGAACCAAATGAAGAGCAAATAGATATTGAAGTTTCTCCTAATTCTCCTTCGTATACACAAAATAATTGTAGAAAGATCAATTTGGATTCTATATTAGCTACCAGATGTGAAACTATCCAACAAATCACAGGTGAAAGAGGCGTAACCTATAATTCCCCAATTAATTCGAAAACAGTTTTTGTTGTTGGATCTCATAATAACTTGTATTATTCTCTAGCTCTTACCAATAAGGAATCTTCTGAAAAATTCAAGATATTTGACCAAATCCTCTCCACCTTCAGATCCTCCCGCTAAGCGGGATCACTGCAGGCAGATTCAGGCAGTAATTCATCCCACTATACTAATATTTGACTTATTAGTATAGTATGATATACTAATGTCATGATAGACATCGACACTTTGGCCAAATTTAATCCGTGGTGGACTGGTGCTGCCGTGCCGCCTGTTTTTTTAGGCAGTCAGACACGGCCGCTCTTTAAACAACTACACAACTATCTAGATAAACGCCAGATTATTCTTCTATACGGACTCCGTCGGGTGGGAAAAACAACGCTTTTTTATCAACTCATCCAGTATTTTCTTGATCACAAAGTAAACCCCCTCCACATTTTTTACTTTTCTTTCGATGAAAAAGTCACCGACATTGACGAACTGCTAAAGATTTACGCAGAAAAAGTCCTCAAAAAAAGTTTAACTGAGGTAGATCGCCTCTATATTTTTTTCGATGAAATTCAGAAAAAGCTGGATTGGCAAAGCAAAATTAAATTGCTCTATGATCTTTATCCCCAGATTAAATTTTTTCTCTCTGGTTCTGCCTCCGTGTCGCTCCAAAAAAAATCCAAGGAGAGTTTAGCTGGTCGTATCTTCGATTTTTTCCTGGAACCGCTTTCTTTCTCAGAATTTTTAGTCTGGCAGAACATTACTATCGATCCAGGTAGAGTTGAGCTTTACGCCTCAAAGCTGCGACCTCTATTTTTAGACTTTTTAAGAAAGGGAGGATTTCCCGAGATTACGAAGGAGACAGATGACAAAATCATTAAACATTACCTGAAAAATACAGTTTTAGACAGAATTATTTATAAAGATTTGCCACTGGAATTTGGACTAAAAGACATAGAACTGCTTAATATTTTAATTGAGATGATCGTGACAGAACCAGGAATGATTATTAATTTTGATAAATTGTCTCGAGATCTAGGCAGAACTAAAGTGACTATTATTAATTATTTTGAATATCTAAAATATGCCCTTGTTATTTGTGAGATTAAAAATTTAAGAGGGGGGTTACTAGTATCTTCTCGTAAAGCTAAAAAGGTCTATCCTACCAATACTGCTCTCTGTTTTGCTCTTCGGGATGATTTTTATCAGGAGTCAGTTTTGCAAAAAATAGCTGAGACTGCGGTTGTTGCTACCATCCACGCCAAGCATTATTTCCGCAATTCTTTCGAGATAGATGTTGTGGTTAAAAAAGAAAGACAGGTATTGCCAATCGAAGTGAAATATGGCCAAGTAGATACTAAATCAATGTATAAATTTTTAGAAAAGTTTAAGGCAGAGAAAGGCATTATCATAACAAAAGATATCTCCAAACGAGAAGATAAGCTTAGCCTTATTCCTCTCTGGCAATTCCTGCTTTTCCCGGAAGTTGCCAGTGTCTAACTCATTTTTCGATTTTTGTTATACTGGTTGTAAAGTGAGATTTTATGAACTGGAAAGAATTTTTTAAGCTCAGTAAAGCTAAGCTATTTATTTTTCTTGGCCTCATTGTAATAAATTTTATCGTTGCACTTTTCTTTGAAGATCCCGAGGTAAAATCACGAATATTTTTTCCCCTTGAGGTCTCTGATTTTTTCAATCATCTCTTCACTTACACTATTCAAGATTTTGGGACCTGCGCTATTCCCTTTTGCCACCAAATATCAACACTGTTAACGTTTTTAATAAGTACCATTATTTACTATTCATTAGCATGTGGCGTAGTGCATATCTTTAAAAGAAAATAATGAACATGTATTCTAACAACATAAACCATAATACAGAGCATCGGAGAAAAGTATAGTACTTTTCTTACCAGTACGTGAAAAGGCCTGTTAAATCAATCTGTTTTTAATGTGCTGCTGTTTAGATGTTTAGGTATTACCTAATTTAATCTCTGCGCCTGATACTTTTGAAAACACAAGGAAAGAATTTAGCCACATCCTCTCCACCTTCAGATTCGACTAGCTCAATGCAAGGAACGTTTGACGTTCCAAGCAGATTCAGCCAGTAATTATAAGTGCAAAAAAGATTGAGATAGCTAACCAAAGAGGCCTTTAAAAGCATCATCGCAGGTTGAATATGTATAAAATTACTGCTAGTCTTAAAGTACATGAAAATAACAAGCTTTATATTTTCAGTTATCATTATATGTTTTACCCTTTTTCTGTTTTTACCGGCCTCACCTGCTCTCGCAGCAGAGATTATTAGCGCTGATAAATTGATTACGGTTGATTTAGGAAAACAAACTCTCTATGCCTGGGAAGGAGGAAAAATTGTTCATCAGACTAAAATATCCAGCGGCCTTCCCAAAAAACCCACACTAAAAGGAAGTTTCAAAATTCGCAGAAAGGTATCAAAGCAGGACATGAAAGGCGAGTCAAAAGAATACGGAAAATATTCCTATAAAGACGTACCCAATGTCATATATTTTTTTCAGGATTATGCCATCCACGGTGCTTACTGGCATAATAGATTTGGTAGACCCGCAAGTCATGGATGTGTAAATGCTCCTCTGGCTTCAGCCGAGTGGCTCTATAACTGGGCGCCTGTTGGAATCCGGGTAGAAGTATTTTAACCCTCCCTGCCTGACCAGAACCAAAGCAGGACGGCGCTGTTAATAAGAATTAAACCGACTAAGATGGAAATAAGATGTTGCGAAAACATATACTGGAGAGAAGATAATTGAGAAACAGAAGTTACAAGTGGTGGCTGTTTAACATCTTTAGGCAGACTGGTTGCAAATTGTACTTTCTTGATAACGTGTGACTCAAATGAAGAGTGATTATTACTTACAACCTCTACAATGAGAGTATGATTTCCGGGAGCAACATTGGTAAAAGTATAGAGTTGGTTACGAAAGTAATGAATCGCATTGCTAGTTGTTGGGTTGGCTTGATCAAGCCAGAAATGCAGATGACCCTGGCCGGGCCGGTTTTCGGGAACACGCTTGAAATCGGTTAGGACAACTTCACCTACAGTCACGTCGATCGTAACCCGGGTTCCAAGAGTTATTGACCCATCCTGGGGCGAGGCAATTACCAGAGCCGGATGGGGATCGGCGGCAGTTTTGGCCATAACCTGAGCCGATTGGCAGACGACAAAAACCGCCAGACACAAAGCTAAACCCGTTTTGGCCATAGACTTACTTTAGCAAAGATTTCTCGGAAATGGTAAAATCTGGCAATCTTAATCAGCCGGATTATATGAATAAACACAGCAACAAACTCTTTAATAGTCCTACCTATGGTATGTTATCACTCGAGGAGGTCAGACAGAGGATTCTAACTTATATGGAGGAAGATGCCAAAGCCACTTATCGTCTGGTTATAGGTACTGATTCCCAGCCAAAAAATGGTTCTGGCGTTGATTTTGTTACCGCCTATGTTGTTCATCGCGTAGGCGGCGGCGGCATTTATTTTTGGCGAAGGACGGTTGAGCAAAAGCGTTATGTGCTTAGGCAACGCATCTACACCGAAGCCAGTATGTCGCTTGAGGCCGCCACAGAATTTTTTAACAGTTTTAAAGATAACGGTATCTCAGATTACGAAGTTGAAATTCACGTTGACGTAGGTATGATTGGGGAAACGCGAGAAATGCTGGCTGAAGTCGTGGGCATGGTCCGCGGCAGCGGTTTTATGGTAAAAACCAAGCCCGACGCTTTTGGAGCAAGTAAAGTGGCAGATAGACACACGTAGAAAAAATTAAAAATGTAAAATGTACGAAGGAAGCGAGGTGATAAGAGTAGTGAATAAAAATGCCTATCTTGTCTCGGCCGTTGTGGTTGCGGCTATCATCGTTCTCGGCCTTATCTTCTTTGGCGGGAAAAAGCCAGAGACTGTACCGGTTCCATCAGAAACGGTGATGATGAGCCCGACTCCGGCAGCAACTGAAGCAATGATGGAAAAAATAGAGATAAGCTACACTGATCAGGGTTTTGCCCCAGCAACTATTACAGTCAGAGCAGGAACAGCAGTGACCTTTGTCAACAAAAGTTCTAAGCAAATGTGGGTGGCGTCAGCTCCTCATCCGCAGCATACCGACCTTCCCGGTTTTGACCAACTTGAATCAGTGGGATCGGGAAAAACCTATACCTATACTTTTGCCAAAGTTGGAAGCTGGAAGTATCACAACCACACGTCTCCGACAGACAGAGGGATGGTGGTTGTAGAATAAATGGCAAATGTCAAATGATTTGACGAGCTCATTATCTTCTCTTCGGTTGAAGAGTTGGTGCAGTTGCTGGTTGTATTCTTGAACAGCCGCCGGCTCGCTCGCTGCCGCGAATAAAATACTCGACCCGCCCGCCGCTACAGGGAAGGGTAATAATATTTGCCGGAAGTTCAGGTCGTTCATCATCTTTTTCACTTAAAAGTTTGATCATGATTTGCTGCCAAATTGGAGCAGCACCAGTAATGCCTGAAGAAAGTGTCGGATGCATGGGGCGATTGTCGTTGTTGCCTACCCAGACGCAAGCGACCACCTCGGGCGTGTATCCGACGGTCAGATTGTCTCGCTTTTCATTGCTGGTTCCGGTTTTGACCGAGACGGTTTTACCGGGAACAACCAGAGCGGAATTAGGACCAAAGGCCGGAGTTCTAGCTGCGTTATCAGCCAGAATATCCGAAAGAATGTAGGCCACTTCCGGCGACACCACCTGGAGTTGGGGTTTGTTGCGGTAACTTTCCAGCTCTTCCCCCCGATAGTTGGTTACCTTTAAAATCGCTGTCAGTTCAGGACGTTTTCCGGCATTAGCCAAGGTAGCATAAACATTCATCATGTCAAACATGGTTACCTCGCCTCCTCCCAGCGTCAGCGATAAACCAAAACGATTTGAATTAGACCAGTTTTTTATTCCCATTTCCTGGCCTTTGTCAATCATGGTTTGCACCCCCAAACGGGCCAACACTTTCACCGCCGGGACGTTATACGAACTTGCGAGTGCGCTCCTTAGGCTGACCAATCCGTGATATCTGCCGTCATAGTTGACCGGGTTGTAAGAGGGCCCTCCGGCAGATTGATAGACAACCGGAGAATCGTCTAAAACGCTGGCCGGAGTAAAACCCCTCTCCAGGGCAGCGGCATAAGTTACGACTTTAATGCTTGAACCCGGTTTGCGCAGAGCAAGCGCGACATTGACATTACCTGATGCATCGATATCAAA
>CAZUUL010000022.1:0-11375 GCA_964623155.1 uncultured Gammaproteobacteria bacterium | reverse complement strand
TGCAGTAGCCTTTAACAATGGCACTAGTGCACTCATCGCTCTCCTTTTAGCCTCGGATATAAAAGCAAAAGATGAAGTAATTAGCACGCCTTTTACTTTTGGGGCTACGGCAAACAGTATTCTGGCTGTAGGAGCCAAAATAAAATTTGCCGACATAGATTCTGAATCTTACTGCATCGATCCCCGAAAAGTTGTCAATGAGATTACAAAAAAAACCAGGGCGATCCTGGCTGTGGATCTCTTTGGTCAATGTGCAGACTGGACCGGGCTGTATAAAATTGCCAAAAGCAATAATTTGCTGCTGATTGAAGATGCAGCCCAGGCCCATGGGGCCTCTATCGGCGGAAAAAAAGCAGGCACCTTTGGCATCGGAGCAAGTTTTTCTTTCTACGCCAGTAAAAACATGACTACGGCTGAAGGCGGCATGATTACTACTGACAGTATGACAATCTATAAAAAACTTCTGCTTTTACGTAACCACGGAATGGTCAAGAAATATCAATACCAGAGCATTGGATTTAATTTTAGACTCACCGATCTTCAATCTGCGCTTGGGCTTGTTCAACTAGCTAAGCTTGACCGATTTAACTCCAAACGCCAAGCAAATGCGCGATACTTGTCAACTCTCCTAAAAAATATTCCCGGCATTATTGTTCCTCGGACAAAAAGACATCTCATTCACGTTTTTCATCAATACGTGATTCTGGTCAAGAAACCTTTTTCAAAAACCCGGGACCAGCTAGCTGATTTTCTTTACAAAAAAGGAATCGAGACAGCTATCCATTACCCGTACCCGTTGCATGTCTTTCCTATATATAAACAGCAAAAAAAAAAGACCCTTCCAATATCAGAAAGAGTTGCTTCGGAAATACTTTCTCTTCCCGTCCATCCCTTACTTAGCAAAAAAGATATACAATATATTGCCGCTGCAATAATCACGGCCAGATAAGATTTATGAAATATTGTCTTTTACTTTTTTTTCTATCTTTTTTTACCTACTGGATCGTGGCAACCCGGGGAACGTTCGTTATCTCGCAAGATTTGGATTATTTTAATGCTCAAGCTCAAGCATTTTTACACGGTAGACTTGACATTGAGAATCCGATATTCACAGAAGAGTTATCCTTATACAAGGGCAAATGGTATATGTATTATGGACCGTTGCCTGCCCTCCCACTTGCGGTAGCCCAATTCTTCACTGGCAGAATTTTTATACCAACGATTTATCTGAATATTTTTTTTTCCGCGGTCAATGTTGTACTGGTTTTTTTAATTGTCGAACGGGTAAGAAAAAATTTATTCGTGAGCACCTCTCGGCTTCTTTCAGTCATTTTTAGTTTATTGTTTGCCTTCGGTACTGTCCAATTTTGGTTAGCAGTCCGATCAGGTTTTTGGTTTCTGGCCCAAACCACTTCATTTTTTTTCAGCAGTTTTGGACTTTTTTTTATTCTAAAAAAGAAGCCTACAAAAATGGATTATTTTTTTTCTTGTCTTTTTATTTCCCTTAATTTTTTTGGACGCGTCCAGGCGGTTCTTCTCTTATTCATACCGCTGACTTTCATTTTTCTTCACAATAAAAAAATTTTCTCTATGGAAATAGCAAAAACTTTACTTGCTGTTACAATGCCAGGCTTAATAATTTTGCTTTTGTTTATGTACTACAATTTTGTCCGTTTTCAAAGCCCGTTCGAAACCGGGTTTCGCTATCAGAAATTTCATTCTCACTATCTTGCGCGCTATCAAAATTCTAACGGCTGGTTTAACTTAAAAAATATTCCGGAAAATCTTTGGTTTATGGTATTTGAAACTCCTTTACTGACACTCACAAAAATGAGTGTAGCATTGAAACATAATCCCGAGGGTAATTCTATTTTTTATCTGACGCCGCCGTTTGTTGCAATTTTTTTAACTCGCATTTGGAAACGAACAGGAAAAAAAATTGTTGTCGATCCTTTGGTTGTAAGTTTATGGATAGGATTAATTCTTACTCTTCTTCCGATCCTTATGCTTTCGGGAACGGGTTGGCAACAATTCGGCTACCGTTATACTTTGGATATTACAGTTCCACTTATTCTCTTAACATTGCTCGCAGTCCGGATGCGTTTAAATCTTCTTTTTGTCATGGCAATCTTCTTTGCCGTTTTTGTCCAAACCCTCGGAGCATTATATGCTTAAAAATTTAATCAAAAAAGACATTTTTCTTATCATTTCTTTGGTCATATTAAGCATCGTAAAAGTCGCCTACCAATTTTTTGAGCGGGGAATGTTTGAGTATGACCAGGAATATCTGGCTAATGCAGCAAAATCGATAATCGTCGCTCATAAACTGACGCTAATCGGAGCACCTACCAGCGTCGGGGGCATGTTTATCGGTCCTTTTTACAATTATCTTTCGGCCTTTATATTCTGGCTTTTCCACATGAATCCACAGGCGATAAATGTTTTAACAGCTTTCTGGGATCCATTAACCATTGCTTTAAGTTTTCTAATAATTAGGGATTTATTTGACCGCAGAATTGCAATCATTAGTTGTTGTATCCTTGTCGGAAGCTTATCGTTTAATTTTTTTCCCCTAAACCCTCCTTTGGTCCACGGAATCCCGATTCTTTCGCTGATTGCCTTGTGGTCACTTGTAAAAGCGCGGACCAATGATCGCTATCTGCTTTTTACGGCCGCGAGTGTAGGTTTTGCTTTTCATTTACACTTTAGCGCTATCGTCATTTTGTTGGTCGTAATTCTTTTTTCTTTTGTTTTAAATATTTCTGCAGATAAAAAGACGTATCTGTTCGCGGCTTTAATTCTGATTTTATTTATTTCTCCTTTGATAATCTTTGACCTGCGCAACCATTTTCTAATTGTGAGCAATGCTTCTCTCTTTGCTCAAACTTATGGTGGAAAGCAAATGGCAATTTTGATGCAGGCTGTTAACGTTTTATCAATCGCTTTAAGCGATTTCGCTTTTCTCTTGTCATTCAATAAATTTAAAGCATTATCTATGCTTGTTGCCACTGGAGTAATATTTTTTTCCCCTGGGACTATTTTTTTGCATGCTAAAAAAATGATGGTATCGGCTTTTCTTATCTTTTTATGGATCCTAAGCTATACATCTTTATTTTTCTTTTATCGGGGAATTATCCTCCCCTATTATTTCAGTCCGCTGGAAATTCCTTTTGCGATTATTTGTGCATTGGCAGTCAATAGCATTCGGAAAAAATATGGAAAAATAGCTTTGCTCATTCTGGCCTTAACGTATTTTACAGTCAATGTAAATCAGTGGTTAACCTTTACTTCACCCATGGGATTAGAACATAAACTAGATGCTTTGAAGTTTATAAAGCACCACTCTCGCAACCAAACAATTTATCTATCACACACTATAAAAAAGGGCTTTGAGGGGGGGTTTGATTATCTAGAATGGTATGAACAAGTAAATATCAAAAATGATAAAACATTTCCCATCTATACTCTTATTGTACCCTATGATTGGATAGATACCCCACTGGACTATAAAAGTGGTGATATAGGAGTCATTGTTCCAAAATAAATTAGTCATAGTTATGCACACAACTGCGCGAATTCTCATAACTGGAGCAGGTGGAACACTAGCGACTGAACTTGTTAAGCAGCTCGGGGAAAAATCCGGACAAATATTGGCACTTGATTCCAATAGATTTGATGTTACAAATCCTCAAGATGTTTCTCAAACCATCAGTCATTTCCGACCTACAATTGTTTATCATTTTGCATCTAAAACTGACGTAGATTGGTGCGAACAGCATCCGGACCAGTGCAACAAAGTCAATATACATGGAACCGAAATAGTAGCCAAGGAGGCTAAAAAGGCCGGAGCAGTATTAGTTTTTCCCAGTACATACTATGTTTACATGGGTCTCAAATCTTTTCCAATCGATGATAGAATCGATGCCCCTGATATAAATCTTGTAAAAGGGGTTTATACGCTAAGTAAACTTAAAGCGGAGCAGGTTATTCAAAAATTGAATTACTCCCGAAGTTTTGTGGTCAGACTGGGATCTCTTTTCGGAGGAAAAAAACTCGATAAAAAATTTGTCGGTAAAATTCTGAAATTAGCTAAAACCAAAAAAATAATTAGATTGGTTAATGATCGCTATATTCAACCATCATATATTAAAGATACGATTGTTAATCTGCTAGCTCTAGTCGACTCCGCTAACTTCGGAACTTTTAACATGGTCGGCCACGGTCTAGCCAGCTTTTATGATTATGGAAGGGCAATTTTAAAATTCGCACATATCAAAGATATACAACTTGTCCCAATCACAAGTAAAGAATTTAGCGAGAGTGCACCGCGAGCCGACCGCTTGCAGGTCTTAAATGGAAAATTGTCGGATTTATCATTGGATCAGATGCGAAAATGGCAAGATGCTCTGAAAGAGTGTATTCAAGAAGACATGATAGAATACAAACTATGAATGCTATCTCGACTAAAACCTGTAAACGGGTAGAAACGAAAGATTTACAGGGTAAAAAAAATGGCTGGATATTAGAAATCGCCTCGGAACTTGATGGTTTTACTACGAAATTTAAAGGCCAGGTCTACGTTTCAGTAGTAAAACCCAAAACTTTAAAAGGCTTTCATAAGCATAATTTAAAAACCAATCATCTCACCTGCATTGCGGGTAGGGCTACACTCATAGCTTGGTATAAAAAAGTTTTTCATGAATTTAACTTTGGCGAAGATAATTTCATTACAATCAGAATTCCACCGAAAATACCGATTGCACTTTATAATCGAGGAAAAACTGACGCTTATATCATAAACTGCTGTAATCCGCCATATCATGCAAATGTCCTCGAACAAGAAGATCTTGAGTTGTCATGGAAACCTAAAAAATGATTAAGCAGAAAACAAGAAATCAAATCCTTCAGATTTTGACTCGATACCAAAACTTAACGACAAAACCGTTTTTTCCTGGTAAATCACGTATTCAATACGCAGGGGCTTATTACGGCAAACAGGAACTTGCGCTTATGATAGATGTTCTCCTCGATGGCTGGTTTGGTTTAGGAAAAAGAGGAGAACTACTAGAGCGTCGACTGACAAAATTTATTGGCGCTAATTCGACTTTACTCACAAACTCTGGATCCTCTGCTAGTCTTCTGTGTATGGCAGCTTTAAAAAGTAATTTTTATGCTGACCGCATCGAACCAGGGTCGGAAATAATTACACCAAGCTGTACCTTTGCGACAACCGTTGCTGCCATTGTCAACAATGGTTTTGTACCTGTGTTTGTTGATGTCGACCTTGAAACTTTTAACGTAAACCCGAATTCTCTCAGTCAAGCAGTATCAAAAAAAACCAGAGCTGTTTTTCTTCCACATACTCTTGGTAATCCCAATGAGATGGATGCAATTATGGATATTGCCAAAAAATTCAATCTTCATGTTATAGAAGATAATTGCGACGCTCTTGGATCAGAGTATGACGGAAAAAAAACGGGAAGCTTCGGCGTCTTGGCAACCTGCTCTTTTTATCCTGCCCACCATATGACTCTCGCGGGAGAAGGAGGCGCTATATTTATAAATGATCTTAGATTACAAAGGGTTATTTTAACTCTTAGAAATTGGGGCAGGGGGTGCTGGTGTAGTTCATTAGAAAAGAACTCTGACGGAGCTTGCAGAAATCGCTTTAATTTTTCAATAGACAATATACCAATCGACCATAAATATTTTTTTTTGGAGCTTGGTTACAATCTTAAACCCGTAGAATTGCAAGCTGCCATGGGACTTGCGCAACTGCGTCGCTTTCCAAAAATGGCAAAGGCAAGACGTGAAAATTTCGCAAAATTTTATAATTTTTTTAAGAACTTTGAGAATTTTTTTGTATTACCGAAATCATCAAAAAAAGCCGACCCATGTTGGTTTAGTTTTCCGCTCACTCTGCGAGACAACACACCTTTTACACGTCGAGAAATTACAACCTTTTTAGAAAAAAACAAAATTGAAACCCGGACAGTATTTGCCGGTAACATTCTCAGGCAACCGGCCATGCGACGAGTCTTTTGTAGAAAAGTCGGTGATTTAAAAAATTCTGATAAAATTCTTAAAGACACTTTTTTTATTGGCGTGTGGCCGGGAATAACTGAACTCGCACGTAATTACATTATGGAGATGTTTTCTTCCTTCTTGAAGAAATATTAATTTGTCTGCTCACCTCCTATTTAAGATGAAACGAAGAACCCGGAGTATATACTTTTACAGCTGGAAAAATCTCGTGTTTATGGTTTTGACCACAATTTTTTTTCTTCTGATATATGATTTTGTTGCTTTTCATCTAACAGCAAAGTGGCAGTTATTTTTTTCTTATTATGATGGCTATCGCCTGCCAGCAAGTATAACGGCTTTTTTACCCTTCACCCGTGAAACTATTCATAAGGAAAGAAATAATTTAACTATAATCTTCCCCGGCGATTCGACATCAGGTGGGTTGATTTATCATCATAGCCAAACTATCCCCGCATATTTAAACAATGCTCTGCTTGCAAAGCATAAATCTGTTCGAACATTCAATCTACCCTTATCTGGAGCCCATCTTAGTGAACAATACCTCATTATGAAGGAAGTTATTGAGGATGCAGATATAATCATATTTCCCATCCACTATAGTTTCTTTTCTGGGCGTGGGCCCGGGGGAAGTTCAATATCTCATCCGGAAATTGTTGAAAGTTTGACTAAAGCTCAACCGGGTGATCTTGCTTTACTAAATCTTTCACCGCGTTCTTGGTTAGATGAAACAATCGAAACTAACCTGGAAAAAATTTGGTATACATACCGGGTTCGCAAAATTCTCCCCTACATCATTTTTGCTGCGCCGATAAAATCCTGGTTCACAACAGCAGTATCTAATCATTTGCCGAAAACAATACAAACTCACCAAACTTCGATAGCAATTAACATCGATCTTTCTTTTCAATACCAATCACCTGAAGTTCAACAAATGATTATTAAACAAAACGTTCTCTTGTGGCAAAAAATAAATTTTATTGATGAGGAGAATATTAATTTACAGTATTTAAGAAAAATTGCTGAGCTAAAGAAAAAAAACACTAAAAAGTTTATTGCCTACTTCGTCCCTTTAGACATACAAACAATGAAAAAGTTTAATATCTTTGATGAGCTAAAATATAAGCAGATAATCACTTTTAGTAAAAAAATTCTCCGTGACTATTCAATTCCTTTTGTTGATTTTAATGAGCATAATCCAGCCAATCTTAATCCTTATGATTTTTATAATCCAGATCATTTGTTACCTCAAGGGAATAAAAAAATCGGAGAATACTTTGCGCAGTTAATCAACCATGATCTTTAATCAATGGTTTTATATTGTATTGCTTATATCTTCAGTTATTTTATTTTTTATTTTTCCCCGGGATTGGCGAAGGTACGTTTTATTTTTTTCTGGAATAATTTTTTATGGCCATTTTGCCCCAGTTTTTTTAGCTTTGATTTTTTTCGAAACATTACTTTTGGCAATACTTTTAAATAAACCAAAATTCTGGAAATCTTACCTGGCAGTGTTAATCTGCACCGCTATCTTAGTTTTTTTTAAGTACAGAATATTTATTTCGTCTTTGATAAATCAACTCTCTGATTTGGTTTCTGTAGGGTTGAAGCTACCGATATATTCTTTAGCTGTTCCTCTGGCAATTTCTTTTTTTACTTTTGAATTTATCCACTTCGTAGTTGATAGACAAAAGAGTTTAATAGCTAAAACGAACTTAATTCAATTAGCGGCTTTCATCTTTTTCTTTCCGACTATGGTCGCCGGTCCGATTAAGCGCTTCAATAATTTCAATGAACAAATTGAGCTTGCCCAGCTGCTACCCGAACATATATTCGTTGGAACTATTAGATTGCTGACAGGTTATTTTAAAAAAGCAGTACTTGCTGATACACTCGCTTCACTTGCCGGAAATACTTTTACCTCAAGTTTTACCATCGCTCAATCTTCACCCTTTGCTCTTTGGTTTTCCCTTTTTAGCTATTCTTTTAGAATTTACTTTGATTTTTCAGGATATTCTGATATAGCTATTGGCAGCGCCAGGCTTTTTGGTATTATTGTTCCCGAGAATTTTATTTTTCCCTACCTTAGGTCGAATATTGCAGATTTTTGGAAAAACTGGCACCGATCGCTATATACATGGATTGTTGATTATATATATATTCCGTTAGGGGGAAGTCGCCAGGGATTGACTGCTGCCTGTCGCAATACATTGATAGCTATGGCAATATCGGGATTATGGCACGGTGCAGCAATACATTTTATCGTATGGGGAATTTATCATGGCCTGCTTTTATGCTCATATCGTATTTATAAATCAGCTTTAAAAAATATGGCTGTTAATGTAAACTGGCTTATCTTTTATCCATTTTCTACAGTTTTAACTTTTCTTTTAGTATCAATTGGCTGGTTGTTTTTTATAACACCCTTTCCCGTTGCTTTTTACGCTTTGTTTAAAATGCTAGGATTTTTAAAATGAAAAAACTTGTCTTTCCTTTGCTTATTGGTTTTTTCGCAAGTGTAGTAATTATCTTTATCCTCTTTTTTAGCGCTGGGAATACTGAATTTATTTATGTAGACTTTTAATAATTTTTATAAGTTCTTGACCAAGTTTTACGTTTGTTAAACTGTCCTTAGCCAATTCATATCCGTTAATCGCAATTTTAATGCGCAATTTATCGTTATTGACGAGAAAAAGAATTTTCTGAGCAAGATCTTTTGCATCTCCTGACCGAACAAAAACCGCATTCTCACGGTCTTTGAATAATTCCCAAGTCGCTTTTGTATCTGCTGCTATAAGAGCTAGCCGGCAAGAAAGCGCATGAAACATTTTATTTGTTATGACAGATTTTGCTTTTTCAGTTGTTCCCAAATGTCCTATGCTGATATCAGATGCAGCAATTTTTTTTGCCAGATTAGTAACACTTAGTGCAGGAAAATATTTCATATTTTTTGGACGAAGTTTCTTGTAAAGCTCTAATGGTAAAAAATAATTTTTAGTATCGCCGATCAACCAAAATTCAATTTCTTTTTTATGTTCGAGAATTTTTGCTGCTTCAACAAAATATTCGGCTCCATGCAGTCGGGTAAATATCCCGTGAAATTCAATGATAATTTTCTTTTTCTTCCTCTTTTTAATTGGTTTAAATAGCGTATCGTCACCGCCAACAAATATACGCTTGAATTTTTTTTGATTTAACTTAAATGTTTTTATAAAGTACCGGGCGTGAGCATTGGTGTCGGTGATAACTATGTCTGCCAGTGAAGCGGCGACTTTATCTATCCAGAAGTAACTTAAGGCACGAAAACTGCCGGGTTTTGCGCTTTGGCGATCGAAAACATAAGTATCATACATTGAGTAAAACATGTCAAAAACCACTCGTTTTCCCGTTAACTTGGCAAGCAACCAGGCAAGCGGCATATCGAGCTGGCCCACGAAACCTACGATAATTAGGTCGATCTTGTCCCTCAATGACCAGTACTGCTTTATAAGTTGCGGATAACGTTTTACAAACGATCCTTCTTTGCTTAAACACTCCAAAACGACGACGCCATTTTTTTTCAAACCGTCTATCAAAATGCGATTGCGCGAATACTGATTGTCGTACGAACCAAAATAGCAAATTGTATTCATGGTTTTCTTTTAGGTTTCTGAGCAACAGTAAGCATAATCGGTGACTGATTTAAATAATAGAGGATAAAGGAGAGCGGAAAAGTTATTGACAAAAGTATAAGAACAAGAATTGATGTCATAAAAACCCACAGCTTTCCTTTTTTACTTTGAATAAGAATGCTTAGTTGCGGTGAAATAATATAAAGAATACTTTGGGCTAGACCATAGGGTGTATATTCAGGTGCAAATATCCCTTCTTGCTGTTTAACGTTAAAACCACCCTTTTCAAGAATATATTTAAGACTTGATTCGCTGAAATGAAAAAGGTGGCGCGGCGGATCGAGATGAAACCAATATCGACCAAATATCTTTCTCTCAAGTGCCTTGAAATTTGGGCATTCGATTATCAGATATCCTCCGGGTTTTAATAAGTCAAATGATTTTTTAAAAGCATGGTAGGGGTTTTTAAGATGCTCGATTGTTTCCCAAAATGTCACGATATCATATGATGATCTTTTTTCGCGCATACCTTCGATGCCTACGCACTTTACCAGCTTGTTACGAACACGGGCAAAAGGAGCTTCAATGCCGGTGTAGCGGAAACCGTTAGTTTGAAGAGTTTTCGAAATTTCTGCTTCACCACAACCCACATCGAGAATTCTTCCCTTTTTTTTAATAATTTTTCTTATAACTTCCAGCCGGCGCTTCTGAAAAAGGGCATACAATGAATTCTTTATACCGGTATAATAGGTTTTTGGATAATATACGGTCAAGTCTGCAGGTATAGGATTGGTAAAACCAAGGACACAGGGCGTACAATACCAGATTGCAAATTTCCGCCAGCTTACTGGATCGCGGACTTCAATTTTTTTGGCAGTAATTTTCTCGCCGCAAGCTGGACAACTGACCGGCTTTACATGAGTAAAAGGTCCTGTGGGTCGCTTTAAAAATTTTGCAACTAGATATTGATAAAGCGTTTTGAATGTACCAATAGCATATATGCAGCTATTTTTAAAATTTGCCGTATGCATCTGTGGGTGATAATCGCAAGAAATTTCAATTTCAGCCACCTTCAGTTTTTTATAAACGGCCTGAACGATAATTTCAAAGCTGAAAAGATAGTCGTCTGAATTTTGCAGATAGGAAACAGTGCTAAGCAATTTTCTGGTATACATCCGGAAGCCAGAGTGGAACTCCGAAAGTTCCAAACCCAAAACAAACTCATCGATAAAAGATAAAAGTCTATTAGCCATGAATTTAACCAGTGGCATATGGTGATTAAGCGCTTCCTTAGGATGGATAAAGCGTGAACCCAGGGCAAAATCATATCCTTTCTTAGCGTGGTCGAGAAACAGGTGAAGATCAGAAGGATCATACTGGTTGTCCGGATGATATTCGATAATGATATCTGCTCCTCGATCCAAAGCCTTTGCCAGACAAACCTTTAAGTTTCCTCCGTAGCCCAGGTTTACGGCATTGCTAAAAACCGTTATCGGCAACTTCTTGGCGACGGCGTATGTCCTGTCACTAGAGGCGTCATCGACAAGAATGATTTCATCGACAAGTTTTTTCGGTAAGCGACGGTAAGATGCCTCCAGGGTTTTTGCCGCATTATGGGCAGGCATGACTACGATGACTTTCGCTCCTTTGGCCATGAAAATAAAACGAGATAATGGGCTATAATACCATTTCAGAATAAACGATAGCCAGTCATGAAATATT
>CAZUUL010000021.1:0-11895 GCA_964623155.1 uncultured Gammaproteobacteria bacterium | reverse complement strand
TGCTGAAAGTGATTAAAATAGTTCGATGGTTCGAACCATCGAACAAAAGTACGCGCGGTGGTTAGAGGTGCCGGCAGTAAGAATCATAGCAATATCAGCAAAAATTGAAGCAGAATTAGCAGCGCTGTCTGATGCTGAACAAAAAGAATATTTAAAAGGTTTGGGTTTAGAAAAATCAGGATTAGAACGTTTAATTCAAAAAGCCTATGATACTTTGGGGTTAATTTCATTTTTAACGGAAGGACGCGGGGAAGTCCGTGCCTGGACGATTCAAAAAGGCACGCTTGCTGCCCAAGCAGCAGGTGTTATCCATACTGATTTTGAAAAACATTTTATAAAAGCCGACGTCGTTCCGTTTACATTATTTGTTCAACTTGGAGGTTGGTTAAACGCGCGCGAGCAGGGAAAGGTATTGAGTGTCGGTCGCGACTACCAGGTGAAAGACGGAGATGTCATTGAATTTAAAGTGGGCGTTTAAGCGACTAACCTACTGATAAGGACAAATCTGAGTAAGATGGGTATATACTTCTTGCACTTGAGATTGCAATCAGTATCTACCCTTCTAGACTGATTTAACAACATTTTTCTTTCGAAAAAGTTGCAAAATACAGTAAGAAGGGTATACCAGCAAATTCCCAGTTGATAATTTAGGAGCAGGTGTTTATACTTGGGTCATGAAGACGATAAAACTAGTGTATATTATTCACTCGCCAGTGGAAAAAGTCTGGCAAGCACTCGTTGACCCTAAACTCATCGATGCCTGGGGAGCGGGACCTGCGATCATGGACGACCAAGTCGGCAGCAAATTTTCCCTCTGGGGGGGAGACATCCATGGTACCAATAAAGAAGTGGAAGAACATGAACGCCTGGTCCAGGAATGGTACGGAGGCAAATGGCCCAAGCCTTCAACTGTCAGCATAACCCTTATGCCCGATAAGGACGGGACGCGGATTATTCTTAATCACGAAGGCATTCCCGATGAAGATTATAAAAGCATAAACGACGGCTGGGACAGCTATTATTTTGGCGCGATAAAAAGTTTTTTAGAGAGCCAGACTGCTGAAAGAGACTTTTCAAACAGGCTCTAAATGGCATGAAAAGAGGACTGTTTATCACCTTTGAAGGATTGGAAGGTGCGGGAAAGAGCGTCGGGGTAGGGTATCTCGCGAGTCGGCTCAGGGAAAACGGATACCGCGATATCGTGGTTACCCGGGAACCCGGCGGTACTAGGGTAGGTGAACAAATTCGCGCGATAACCCACAACCCAGAGAACGTCGACTTATCGGCCGTAGCCGAAGCATACCTCATGGCTGCCTCGCGCGCGCAGCACCTGCGGGAAATCATCAAACCCGCCCTAGATGACGGCAAGATCGTTATCTCTGACCGATTCCTCGATTCCTCGATTACCTATCAGGGTTATGGTAGGGAACTTGGAGCAGATATTATTCAATCTCTTAACAAGTTAGCAGTTGGAGGAGTTGTTCCCGACTTGACACTTGTGCTGGAAATTCCCATTGATGTAGGCATTGCCCGGCGCAACGGCACGACCAAGATTGATCGGATGGATTTACAGCAGCGCGAATTTTACGAACGCGTGGCCCGGGGCTATAAACAAATTATGAAATCCGAACCAAAGCGCTTCGCAGCCATTGATGCTACTAAAACTATCGAGGAGGTAGGGGGATTAGTTTGGCAACGAGTTTACGCGCTTCTGGAAAATTCCTCTTGACATCCAGCCTCTTTTTCACCATACTTAGGCGAAAATTAAGAGAATATGAAATCTTCACTTAAAAAAACCGATTTGGAGATTGCAGAATATATAAAAAAAGAAGCCAAACGCCAACAAGATGGTTTGGAAATGATTCCTTCAGAAAACTATGTTTCTCCGGCAGTACTTGAAGCCATGGGGTCGATTCTTACCAATAAATACTCAGAAGGCTACCCCAGAAAGCGCTATTATGGTGGGAATGAGGTCATCGACGAAGTTGAGGAGCTCGCCCGAAAGCGCGCCAAAAAACTTTTCGGGGTAGCGTATGTCAATGTCCAGCCCTATTCTGGGTCACCGGCAAACTTAGCCGTCTATCTGGCAGTCTGCCAGCCGGGCGATAAGATTTTGGGTCTTGAACTAACTCACGGTGGACACCTGACCCACGGATCACCAGTGTCAGCCACAGGAATTTTTTTTAAAAGCATTGGTTATCATGTCAAAAAAAATGGGCGAGTGGATTTTGAGGAAGTTTGGAAATTGGCTAAAGAGCATAAACCAAAACTAATTTGGACCGGAGCTACAGCCTATGTTTATCAGTATGAATTTGATAAGTTTGCTGAAATTGCCGATAGTATTGGTGCTTATCTGGCGGCAGATATTGCCCACACAGCCGGGTTAGTGCTAGCGAGAGCCCATTCGAATCCAGTACCTTATGTTCATATTGTGACTACAACTACCCACAAAACTCTTCGGGGACCGCGTGGAGGTATGATTATGGTTACCGAAAAAGGTCTAAAAAAAGATCCCGAGCTTGCGGCCAAAATTGACAAAGCAGTTTTTCCAGGGTTGCAAGGAGGTCCACATGATCATACTACCGCTGCAATTGCTGTTGCCTTGAAAGAGGCAAGTACACCTGCTTTCAAAATATATGGGCGCCAGATTGTAAAAAACGCTAAAGCGCTGGCACAGGCACTTATCAAGGAAGGTTTTACATTGGTAGGTAACGGTACAGAAAATCACCTTATGCTTATTAACCTTGTGCCGCAGTTTGGACCAGGTGGGGGGTTTTTCTTTCAATACGCCCTTGACCAAATTGGAATATCGCTAAATAAAAATACTATTCCGGGAGAACTATCTTCAGCATTTTATCCTTCTGGCGTTCGTTTGGGTACACCTTGTTTGACCACCCGGGGTATGAAAGAAAAAGATATGAAAACGATTGCTAAATGGTACAGACAGGTTGTTGAGGAAATTGAAGGATATAGATTGCCTAAAAATAGAGAAGTTCGTATTGAATATCTAAAAAAATTCCGCTACGAGATGGAAAGAAATAAAAATTTACTGGCGATGAAAAAAGAAGTTATCCGATTTGCCCGCCGTTTTCCCGTACCAGGAGTTGCACCAAACTTATTTACACTTTAGAGGTGTGAAGTTTGGTTGCATAAGGTTGTTGTTTCTGGTATCATTCAACCATTACTCACACCTGATCAAAAAAACTCCTGGGGAAGAGATTCCTCATAGATATCAGGTGGCGGATTTATAATAAGGAGTCTTTATGCAACAGATTTCCCTAAAAGATCTGCTTGAGGCAGGTTGTCATTTTGGTCATCAAGTCAAACGCTGGCACCCCAGGGCAGGAGCTTTCATATATGCTGCCCGCGACGGCATTCACATCATCGATCTTGCCCGAACGCGCGATGGTCTGGAAAAAGCGGCTCAATTTGCCAAAAATTTGGGCCTGGAGGGGAAAATTTTACTTTTCGTGGCTACAAAACGCCAGGCAAAAGGGGTCGTGGCAGAAGAGGCCAGGAAAACCGGAATACCTTATCTTACCCAACGCTGGATTGGTGGCTTTATCACCAACTGGGACGAAGTCAAAAAAAATCTGGAAAAAGTCCGCCAGATGCGCAGTGACCGCGACAGCAAGGCATGGTTAGAGTTTCCCAAACACGAACAGGTCAAACTGGCCAAAACCCTCAGTAAGCTTGAGGCTTTTTACGGCGGAGTAGCCGAAGTTAAAGAGCTTCCGGACGCGCTTTTTGTTGTTGACATTCGCAAAGAGGATGCAGCCGTGCGCGAGGCAGCTATCCGCGGCATCACGGCTATTGGTATAGTGGATACCAATAGCGACCCGGCCCGGCTCGATTATCCCATTCCGGCTAATGACGATGCCGTTGGCTCGATCCAGTATATTACCCGTACCATCGCCGAGGCTTACAAGGAAGGCAAGGAAGAAGGAGTCAAGCGGGCAACCGAGGAGCAAAAGACAAAGCCCGCAGCAGAAAAAAGCCAGGAAAACGATGCTAAAGAACCCTCGTCCCAAAAGAAAACCAGGAAACGAACCACGAGTAAAAAATTAAAACAAAATTGACAATTGCATGATTACTCTTGATCAAATCAAACAACTTCGTGCACAAACCGCTGCCTCTGTTATGGAATGCCGGAAAGCCCTTGAGGAGGCCAAAGGCGACGTCACCCAGGCAAAAGCGTTTCTTAAACAATGGGGTGTGGAGCGGGCGGATAAAAAGGCCGGGCGGAAAACTGCTGCCGGAGCAGTTTATGCCTACATTCACCACGGACAAACCACAGGAGTATTGCTTGAGATGAATTGTGAGACCGATTTTGTCGCCCGCAGCGATGATTTTAAAAAACTTTGCCACGAACTAGCTCTGCAAATTGCCGCTATGAATCCAGAAACAGTTGACAAGCTTGTTGCGCAAGAGTACATTAGGGATGCAACACTAAGCGTAGACCAGCTGATTAAAAGCACCATCGGGAAACTGGGAGAAAACATTGTCGTTAAAAGATTTATCAGGTATGAGCTAGGAAAATAGATTAAAGATTCAATATTTTTAATTTTTAATATTTGATATTTTAACTTGTGGATCAAAACCAAGTCATGGCAACAGTCCGGGATAAAATGCAAAGAGCAGTTTTTGCGCTCCAGACTGACCTGGGGACGATTCGCACAGGCAGAGCAACGCCTTCACTGGTAGATCACATCATCATATCAGCTTATGACGGAACTGCCAAAATGAAACTTGCTGAACTGGCCACGGTTAATGCCAGCGATGCCCGCACTTTGATTATCAGCCCCTTTGATACTACTCAACTTGCCAGCATTGAAAAGGGAATTTTGGAGGCCAATATTGGACTTACTCCGGTGGTTGATGCTTCGGTCATCCGGTTGATGGTGCCAACGCTTACCAGCGAACGCCGCCAGGAATATCTGAAACTTGCCAAAGCCAAAATCGAAGGCGGCCGGGTCATGACCCGGCAAATTCGCCACGACGTTATGGCGGAAATCAAGCGGGCTTTTGAACATGATCAGATAAATGAAGATGAAAAAAAACACCTGGAAAAACAGCTTCAAACCATAACCGATGAAGTTATCAATGCCATAGACGTTATTGCCGCTAAAAAAGAACAGGAACTGTTAGAGTTTTAACAATGGGTATTGAATTTATAACCAGCTTTATTATTCAAGTACTTGTTTTTCTTTTTATCCTTTCGATCTTGGTTTTAGTACACGAATTGGGGCATTTTCTAACAGCACGGCTATTCGGTATTCGGGTCGATGAATTCGGTTTTGGCCTTCCGCCCCGCATCTGGGGCAAAAAAATCGGGGAAACGGTTTATTCAATCAACGCTTTGCCGATCGGAGGATTTGTCAAACTGTTTGGGGAAGAAGGTGAAGCAGAAAATCCGAAATCCGAAATCCGAAATCCGAAAGTAAGAGAACACGCCTTCTATGCTAGACCGTGGTGGCAACGATCCCTGGTTCTGATTGCGGGCGTGAGCATGAATTTTTTGCTGGCTGTGGTTGTGTTATCCATTCTTTTAGCAATCGGTACAGTTGTTTCTGGGAGCAGAATTCACATCGGAAATATTGCCGCCAATTCTCCGGCAGAGCAGGCGAATCTTCAAAAAAATGACGTCATCGTTGCCTTAAACGCTGAAACAATAAGCAAAAGCGAACAACTGGTGGATCTGTCGCGCAAACATTTGGGGGAAGAAGTAACGCTGACCATCAGCCGGGGTATGGATTTTAGTAAACCAGTGCGCGATACTTGTCAATCCTGCAATATATTTAGCCTAAAGCTCACGCCCCGCAAAGATGCGCCCGCGGGCGAAGGGCCGCTGGGAATAACCATTTCCGATTTCGAAGAACGAAAATATGCCTGGTATGAAGCTCCGTTCTATGGTTTTCGCGAAGCCTTGGTAAGATCCCGCGATCTGGTTGTTGGACTGGCTCAGCTTTTTGCTAAACTTATTGCTTTTGAAGATGTGCGGCGGGAGGTAGCAGGACCGATCGGGATTTTTCAAGTGACCGGGGAAGTGATGAAATATGGAGGTTCGGCTCTGTTAACACTTTTGACCCATCTATCTTTGACCTTGGCTTTTATCAATATCCTTCCCTTTCCAGCTCTTGATGGGGGAAGACTGCTATTTGTTGCAATCGAGGCGGTTACAGGAAAACGCGTCCACGCTCACCATGAACGGGCACTTCATCAGATCGGTATGATTGTTCTCCTTTTCCTTATCCTGATGATTACAATCAATGACATCGCCCGCCTGGTTCATCATAATTCACCCTCCAGGTGATCTAGCTTTGCACCTACCCTTTAGTCATCGAGTATTAGATGTTTAATCGTTTCTAGCTCTTTTGCATAGTCAATGTGGTCATACACAAATCTTTTGTAATCGTTTACTGATGAAAATTGAGATAGGACTATAGCTGGAGCACATATTTTGTTATTCACAATTCCTAAATACTCAGGGAATGAAGAGTAAGGATAGGTATCCATTTCTTCTATAGTAATAAGCGATGAAGTGACAGGATTTAAATGAATATAGCGGGAAAGATGAAGTAGTTGTTCATTGGTTTCAACATGGAGAGCTTTAAATATTCCTTGCAGCAATGGTCCTACACGTTTGTGTTTGGTATTAAAGTATTTACTATAACTATTGCTAAAATTTGAGATGAATTTTTTTATTCCATGATCTATTTTTTGTCTAAGAAGAAAGTGGAAATGGTTTGGCATAAAGCTAAAACAGACAATGTCTATAAGCGTATTATTTCTTTCCTCAAGTTGCGTCATAAAGGAAATACGCTTCTCGTGGGGTAGGCTTAAATACTTAGATAATCGAAATTGAGGATCAGCAAAACGATAAAATCTAAGCGTTTGCATGGCACGATCATACTCTCGCTTATTTGTAAAAATTGATCGTCTCTCTACACCTCTGTTGAATACATGGTAATAGTGATCATTGGCAAATACGAGATTTCTATAAGTAGTCATAGTTCTATTGTACGAATAAACATTAGGATGTGTCAAGCTAGATCACCTGGAGGGTGGATCGTATAGGGTGGATCGTAGGGTGGATCGTATTGACAAGCCCTCTTTTTTTGTTAAGATAGAAGTATGCGCGCTTCTGCCCTTGTCAATTTGTTTACTACCTTAGTAGCGCTAATCTTTGTTTCAAGTATTATAGCTTCTTTGGTCGGCGCTGTGGAATTGAATTGGGGATTATCATATCCTGCTCCCTGGGTACAAGTAAAAGGCGGTAACACCTATGCTTGGCAAGGATTTGGCCAGATAATCATTCCGACTGCTGCTACCCCTCGCTATTTTATCCTTGACCAAGTAGCGGGTCATCCAGGAATTGCAGTTTGCCAATCGGGCGGGTGTGAGCTCCAAACCAACTACGGTAGCGGTCAGGTATCCAGCCAGGGCTGGAAAGTAACTGCCCAGCCGCGGGCAGTTGGAGCATACGATTTTGACCTTTACAACCGCCGTCTGAAACCCGCGACCTGCCCAAGCGCATCTTCCATTCCCAGTTCTGACATCGTACGCGCGGGCGTCCACTGTTACACTCCAAGCGGAAGCTCGATAAATATCACCGCAGGAGCAAATGTAGTTGTCCCGGGCACTGTATCAAGCATTGTTTTGGTGAATGGAAATTTAAAGATCGATAAACCGATTCGGGTAATCTCCGGCGGTTTTGTGGCTTTTATTGCCTCGGGCGACATAACTATTGATCCAAGCATCGGGACCAACCCGCCGGACAACCTGCCTGATGTTGACGGTATCTATATTGCCACGAAAAAATTTAGCGTAGAAACCAGCGGCGACCCGATGTCTGAACGGCAATTTGTCGGCCGGGGAACATTTATCGGCTACCAGGGGGTGAGCCTACGGCGCGATTTGGGCCGTTTCAACAGCACTTATCCGGCCGAACTGTTTATTTATGAAACCGACTTTAATCGCAATGCCGACCCGCTTCTGCTGCGCTCCCAAATCCTCTGGCAGCAAGTTGCTCCATAATATTTGGAATTTGATACAATATCCATAACCTAGATTTATGCGCTACTCTCAACTTTTTGGCAAAACTAATAAAAGTGCCAAACAACTGGCATCGATTAACGCGACGCTTCTTCAGAAAGCGGGTTTTGTTGATCAAACAATGGCAGGTGTATATTCATTCCTTCCTCTTGGTTTGCGAGTTTTGGCCAAAATAGAAAATATCATCAGGCAAGAAATGAATAAGATTGCCAGCGAAGCGTTTCTTCCTTCCATAGTTCCGCTTGCACTATGGCAACAGACCGGAAGACTCTCGACTGTTGATGTGTTGTTAAAGACTGTTCCTGCCAACAAACATTCAGCTGAAAAAAATGCCGGTGAATACATTCTCAATTCGACTCATGAAGAAGTCATTACTCCGATTGCACAAAAATTCAATGGCAGTTATAAAGATTTTCCATTCGCCGTTTATCAGATTCAAAGCAAATTCCGCAACGAACCGCGGGCTAAATCAGGGCTTTTGCGTTGCCGAGAATTCAGAATGAAAGATCTCTACAGTTTTCATACTTCGGAGGAAGATTTAAAACGTTACTATGAAATTGTCAAAGATACTTATTGGAAAGTATTTCAACGCTTGGGGCTGGCTCAAGATACATACCTTACCATGGCCTCTGGAGGAGACTTCAGCGATGATTATTCACACGAATTCCAAACGATTTGCGCAACAGGTGAAGACACAATTTTTCATGCCGAAAAGGCAAAAAGCACATTTAACCGCGAAGTCGCACCCAGCCAGGCTGAAAAAGTGGTCAGCCGTGAAGCCATGAAGCCGTGCGAAGACGTATTTGGACAAGGGATAATCGGAGTCGGGGAACTCGCGACTTTTTTAAAGATTCCGCTTGGGCAAACGACAAAAACCCTGATTTTTGTGACTGATGGCCAGGACCTTGTTGCCGCAGCCGTGCGGGGCGGATATGATGTCAATGAGGAAAAACTTAAAAAAGTTCTTGGCTGCAAAAGTATTAAACTAGCAAGTTCTGAACAAGTTAAACAAGCAACAGGAGCCGAGGTGGGATATGCCGGCCTTATTAATCTTCCGCAAACGGTCAAAGTGATTATGGACGAATCACTTAAAGGAAGAGTAAATTTTGAATGTGGAGCAAACAAAACCAATTACCACACTATTAATGTTAACTTTGGTAGAGATATTCCTAAACCGGATAAATTCTATGATATCAAGACTGCCCGTGAAGGCGATTTTTACCCAAAAACTGGGGAAAAATACCAAGTCTATAAAACCAGTGAAATAGGCAATATTTTTCCCTTATACACAAAATTCAGCAAAGCCTTTGGCTATTATTTTAGCAATGAAAAGGGTGACAGACAACCCGTCTACATGGGCAGTTATGGAATCGGTTCAAGCCGAATCATGGGAGTACTGGTTGAAAAATTCCATGATGACCGGGGAATTATCTGGCCAGAAAGCGTTGCCCCCTTTTCGGTTCATGTGATTGGTTTAAATGAAAAAAGCGATGCTGTATATCAGACATTAGATCAGGCGGGAATTGAAGTTTTGTTTGACGACCGGGCAGATGTTTCTGCCGGGGAAAAATTTGCTGACGCCGACCTTATTGGTATTCCAATCCGGCTAGTGGTAAGCAGCCGCAGCAAAGGCAAAATTGAATGGAAGAAAAGAAATGAAGATAAAGTAGAAATTATTGACCTTGATGAAGTTTTGAAAAGACTCACAGATAATTAATCTTCTTTATTTTCCGTTGCATCCTATTTGTAAAAGGAGTAAAATATTCATAGATTAAGTTGACGTAGGATGAAGACAATTGTTACTCACTTTTACCCGGACGTTGATGCTGTTTGTTCAGTATGGCTGGTAAAGACATTTCTTAGCAACTGGTATGAGGCAACAGTTGCTTTTGTGCCGGCCGGGTCAACGTTGGATGGCCGGCCGGTCGATAGCGACAGCCAAGTTATTCATGTCGACACAGGACTCGGGCAGTTTGACCATCATCAGACCCGAGACCATACCTGCGCGACTAAACTGGTGTTTGAACATTTGCGAGAATTAAAAATTAAAAGCCAAAAACTTGGCCTGAGCAAAATCGAAGGGTTAAAAGTAAAAAAAAATGAATTTGCAAATAAAGATTGGCATGAGGAGGCACTGGAGCGATTGATAGCGGTAGTAAACGACATTGACCATTTCGGGCAAATATTCTGGCCAGAACCAGCCAGTGACCGCTATGATTTCAGTCTGGAGGCAATTTTAGACGGTTGGAAATTGCTAGAAAAAGGCAATGACCGGGAAATCATAGAACGGGGAATGATGATGATTGACGGGATTTATGCGACGCTTATCAACAAAGTCTGGGCCGAAGAGGAGCTTACTAAAAAACGGGCATTCAACACAGTTTGGGGCAAGGCATTTGGGATTGAAACGGTTAATGACGAGTGTTTAAAACTCGGGTTGAAACAAGGATATGCGCTAGTAGTTCGCAAAGATCCGCACAAGGGATATGTTCGGATAAAAGCCAATCCAAAAGCAGATGTTGATCTAAGCCAAGTCTATAAACTGCTTAAACAAAAAGATCCGGCGGCTTCCTGGTTTATCCACGCCAGCCGGCAAATGGTTTTAAACGGTTCGAGCAAGAATCCTGATGTTCGGGCATCGAAACTGGGGTTGGAAGAAGTGATAGATGTAGTGGAGGGGGTGTAGTATTTATGACATTTGTAAAAGCGCAGCCAGGAGATACCAGTGACAGTCTAATCAGAAAATTTATTCGCAAAGTCTTAAATGACGGTCTACTCAACGATTTAAAAAAGCACGAATTTTACCAAAAACCGGCCGAGATGAGAAAAATTGCGCGCCAGGAACTCAAACGCCGGATGAAAAGAAATCGCCATAATTGATGGGTATGATTGACATTTTGATAAAAGCCGAATCGCGATTTCCCATAAATAGAAAACTTATCAGGGAAAAAACTAAACAAGTTATAGAACAGCACAAGGTCAAAGGCGATATTGAGGTCGAGGTGCTGGTCGTCGGCGACCGGAAGATGCGCACTCTCAACCGGACTTTCCGCCATCTTGATGAGACAACTGACGTGCTGTCTTTTCCCCTCCAGGACGCGGCGACTCCGGGAACATTTGTCGAAGCCGATGAAATTTTGCGCCTGGGAAGCGTCGTCATCTCTTACCCCCAGGCTGTCGTTCTTGCCGGCAGCGAAAACCGGATGGTAGATGAAGCCGTCGGACGCTTGCTTGAACATGGAATTCTTCACCTTTTAGGAATCCACCATGAATGAAAGTTAAAAGTCAAAAATTAAAAGTGAAAAGTTATGGTTTTTTATCTAAAATACCGGCCGCAGAAAATTTCCGAACTTGATTCACAACAAGTCAGAGAACGACTGACCTCAATTATTTCCTCTGGTCAGATTCCTCACGCATTGCTATTGGCCGGTCCTAAAGGCACGGGGAAGACTAGTGTGGCGAGGATAATTGCGAAAATTATTAACTGCCTTCAACATCCCACTTCCCATCTCTCACTTCCCACTTCTAACGTCGAGCCCTGCAACAACTGTCCTTCCTGCATTTCAATCACCAGCGGCAGCAATCTTGATGTTCTTGAAATAGATGCGGCAAGTAACCGAGGGATAGAGGAAATTCGCGATTTGCGCGAAAAAATTCACCTCTCTCCTTCATCTTCGCGCTACAAAGTTTACATTATTGATGAAGTGCATATGCTCACAACCGAAGCCTTCAACGCTCTCCTTAAGACGCTTGAAGAACCACCGGCTCACGCCATATTCATCCTAGCAACCACCGACCCGCACAAAGTGCCCGCAACCGTATCTTCTCGCTGCGTGGAAA
>CAZUUL010000020.1:3828-12181 GCA_964623155.1 uncultured Gammaproteobacteria bacterium | reverse complement strand
AATAAGCAATGCAGCCAAACTAAAAACCAGTGACCAGGGCGAAAAAAATATATCAGACATGCAATATTTCTTTATCTACATATAAAATTATTTTTGACATTTATCGTTCACCTCGCTATAGTATAGACCATTCAGGGAGGATAAACAATGGCATTTCGCTGTCATCTTTGTGGAAAAGGTATCATGTATGGTCATAATGTTTCGCACGCAAAAAACCGGACCTATCGCGTGTTTAGACCAAATCTGCGGTTTGCACGTCTTAAATTAAATGGCATTGTTGCCCGGGTTCGCATTTGTGTAAAATGCCTCAAACGCGAAAAACAAAAAGGCAATTACATGTTGCCAAAAATCCGGCCGACTGTTCAGCCGTTGGTTGGACCCGCGCCTCAAGCGATCGAACCAGTGCTAAAGAAAAAAATCGTAGGAAAGAAAAAAATCGTGCTACCACCTGCCGCGCCTGTAAGTTAAAATGTTGATTCTGGATAGCCTCTTTTAAACTCTTCCCAGGAAACCCTTTTTTTTCCTTCAAGTTGCACTTGGTCGAGGATGAACATTTTACCTTCAACATGCGCTTTGAGAATTTTAAGCCTTCTTTTTAATTGTATTTTCTTCTTACGATCGTAAGATTTAGATACAAATGAAAGCGTGGTCCAAATGCCTGGCCAGGGAGTGAAAGCGCGCACAGCTCGCTCAATAAGATCAGAATTGATAATTTTTGATTGAAGATTTTTAAGCACCAATTCTCCTTTTTTAACGGTTTTACCTTGCATGAGACTTTTAACAATCATTGGTGGAATAAATCCGTCGTTTCGGGAAAGTCGAGAACTAAAAGTTGCTTGACTATGGTCCTGAGGTTGGGGTGTGATTTTAGCGCTGGTATATTTTTCCAAAACAGCCGGAAGTATTTCAGCTGCTTTCTGAAAAAGTAACTGGTAGAGTTGGGTGCTGGTTTCTTTTCCTGTGAGAGGGTATTCTTCTTGCCAGATTAAGGGTCCGGTATCAACATCTTCTTCAATTAAAAAAAAGCTGATCCAGGCGCTGGCATCACCCCGGAGGATGGTCCATTGGATTGGCGAAGGACCGCGCAGGTCGGGAAGTTTACTAAAATGAATGTTTATGGTTTTAAATTTCGGCCAGGAGAAAATTTCTTTCGGGATAACTAGTCCATAATCGGCAACGATATTAACATCAATTTTTTCTTCCGCAATAAGCTGCTTAATGCTGGGAGCGGTTTGGATGAGTTCCTCTGGAGTCTGAAGGCGAATTTTGTTTTTTATTGCCCAATGTTTGGGATGAGAAGGGTAAAGAGCCCGTTTCCCCGGCTGGTCCGGCCGGGTGACGACGAGCCGGAGATCGGTATGGATTTTAAGTGTTTCAAGCACCGGAAGAACATAAGATGATGAACCAAAAAAAGCAGTATGAAGCATAGGCTTAGAAATCGATTTCTTTAAATGCGTCTTTCCCGTCTTCACCTTTTTCAACCCGATAAAGTTTTCCTCCCTGTTCAAGCACTCTGGCGGTAAATAGGGTACCGTTTAGATGATCCATTTCATGTTCAACCGTTGTTGCCATAAGGTCAAAGAAAGTTTCCACGCGCTCTTTTCCATCTATTGTCTGGTAGCGGACTTTTACTTTTTTGTGCCGCTTGACCGGCCCCCAGATGGTTGGGATAGATAAGCAGCCTTCCAGCAGTTTAGGATCTTTCGTAAGCTCAGTTGAAGTCTCGATAATTTCGGGGTTGATAAAAACCAGAAGCGGATCGCTTTCCACCAGGCGGATAATGAACAGGCGGAGCTGTTTACCGACTTGGGGTGCAGCCAGTCCGACACCCTTGGGGTTTTTAGCGTGTTTAATGGCTAAATCCATAGCACTTACCAGCCGGCGGATGTTGGGGGTAATGGTGGCGACAGGTTTTGCTTTTTGAAACAGTACTGGATGGGGAATAGCAACGATGTTCATTAAGAATTTATAATTTAAAATTTAATTTTATTCTGAAAATGCATAGATTTGACTACTTTTCATGATTTTGATTTTGCAGAAGCTCCTGTAACAGCTTTTTTACCTCATCATCATTTGGATCAATGTTGGATAGAATCTTTTCCAGTTCCCTGGCGGCTTCGGTTTTTTTCCCTTGTTCCTGGTACAACAGGGCAAGTGCCAGGCGCGGTTCTTTATAATTTGGTTTAAGTTGCAAAGCTTTAGTAAATGCGCGAACCGCGTCATCTTTTTTGCCAAGCCTGGTAAGCAATAATCCCTTATTATAAACAATTTTCGGGTCGGTCGGAGCCAAAGTTTCCGTGCTTTCTATTGCGCTGATGGCATCTTTAGAGTATTTGTCGTCTTTTTCAGAAAGTGTTAGCAGAATGGTGATACGTGATTTCCAGAAATTTACGTTGTTGGGCGAGATGCGAAGCGCTTTTGCATTGGCAGCCAGAGCCAGGTCAGCTAATTCTCCGGAAAAACTGGCTTCATCGGCCTTAAGAGCCAGGAGCGAAAGGGGGGCAAGGGTTGAAGCAAATTCATCATGGTAAAGTGGTTCATCGGGGTTGTTGACTATTGCCTGGCGGTATTCTTTATAAGCTTGAGTATAGTCTCCTCTGCGCGCTAAAGCCAGACCGGCGGCAAAATGGCTGTCGGCAATCCAAAAAAATAAAAGATGGAAGAGTAGCGCTACGGCAAGAGCTATCAGAATAATTATTGCCACCACCGCAAATACGATAGTGATGATTCCTTTAAGCGAAGTGTTAGGTTGATATATTACTACAACCTTATGTTCTTGAAACAGAGCAAAAGCGATAGCAGGAATGAGCCAGAAAAAAAGCGAAACGACAACTACAGAAAAGCCGACGAAGTTGGTGATGAGAATCGAAATCCACCCGGAAAACAAACCAAGAAGCAAAATCCAAAGGTCAAAATCCAAAGGCACAATCAATGTTAAATTCCAAAATCCAAATAGCGAAATCTTTTGAGCTTTAAACTTTAGATTTGACTTGAACTTTGAACTTTGAACTTTAAGATTCTTTACCGACCAAAGAATAAAGCTAAAAATAATAAATAAATAGCTGCCAAGACCAAAGATTCCGCTGGTTGCCGCGTAATTTATATACTCGTTGTGAGCCTTGTTATATAAAAAATCCCACTCGCTGACCAAATTATGCTGGACTGGTTTAAAGCGGTAATAAACCCAGGCAAAAGTTTCGACCCCCCAGCCAAAAACCGGCCGCGCAAGAAAACCTTTGATTCCTCCCTCCCAGACAATCTTCCTGATTTCCCATGATTCAGTCCCGCCAGTTTCAATAACTTGTCGCGGGGGCAGCGGTTCAACTTTCTCCGGGCGAACTTGGTTTTTAAGCACATACTTTTTAACTGCATCAAAAGAAAAAAAACGGTTGATTTGTTCAACGGGAGATTTGATAAAAAAAGTGATTACAAAAAAGATAAAAATAATCGCAAAAAAACTTTTCACCCCTTTTGCAGTCTTTAAGAAAACAAACAGACTGATCCACAAGCCAAAAAAACCCGAGCGGGATTTGGTGTATAGAAGAGTTAGGTAAAAGACTATTGATAAAATCGCAAATAAATTTAAATGAGCAAAAATTTTTTTGTAGGGTTTGTCGAAGCATTTAGAATTTAGGATTCCGGATTTAGATTTTAGAGCAAGACCAATTGCTATTGGAATCAGAATAGCCAGATACGCAGCCATCCAATTGGGTTGGCCGAGAGTGGAGAAAACGCGATTCTGCACGTCCTGTACCCAACAGCTATCATCAAACTTAAATGTGAAAAACAGGCAACTGAAAGAATGGCCGAAGTGTTCAAGAATCCCCCAAATAGCAACAATTGTTGCGGAGAAGAAAATCGTTATTAACAGACGCTGGATTTTGCATCCGACGCTGTTCTTATAATCCAAGATATTTTTGTTTTTTGAATTGGGATTTTGTCCGATGTTAGAAACAAAGGCGTAGTAAAGCAAAATATAACATATAGTCGAGAGCAGACCGCCGTTGAATCTGCTGTAATATCCCCACCACGAAAGGTGGGGATCGATCGAGAAAATCGTGGCAACTACCTGGGCAATAAAAAAAATTGCAATCGCTATATCAAGCGGAGTTCTGGCTACTTGCACTTTCCCCAAAAGCACCATTTTGGCCAGCCAGGAAAACACGATAATCGCTGTAAGCGCGTAAGTCAGCATCATTTTGTTATATTCAAACAATTCGTAATTTAGCGGCAGAAAGATCAGGGGAACAAAAAGAAAAAGAGCATAAAAGGAAAGATCGATGACCTTATTTAAAAAATTAATCAGTGTTTGCATTTTCATAACAGGGGCAGAGGGATTATTTAAATTATAAATGAGTGATTCTTCCTCTGGATTCTACCAAGTTGGCAACAGCAGGACAAGGTGTTAGAATCGAGGCTATGTTTGATTCCCTCTTTAGCCTGCTTTCTCACGATTTAGCGATTGATCTGGGCACCGCCAATACGCTTGTCCACGTGCGCGGTAAAGGCATACTCATCCGCGAACCTTCAGTTGTGACTATACATAAAAAAACTAAAAAAATACTGGCCATCGGCAGCGAGGCAAAAAAAATGATGGGTAAAACGCCGGCAACCATAGCAGCCTTCAGACCGCTTAAAGACGGCGTGATTGCCGACTTTGATGCAACCAGCGCTATGCTTAGTTACTTTATAAAACAAGTCCATAGTACTCCTGGAGTTATGTTTCTGCCTAAAATTCCCAAGCCGCGGGTGATTATAGGCATTCCCTCGGGCGTTACTGAAGTTGAGCGCCGGGCAGTACAAAACGCAGCCATCAGCGCCGGGGCCAGGCGCGCTTACCTGATCGAAGAGGCTATGGCAGCGGCCATCGGCGCCCGCCTGCCGATCCACACAAGCAGCGGCAATATGATTGTCGATATCGGGGGGGGAACGACCGAAATAGCAGTTTTGTCGCTGGGAGGCATCGTTATTAATCGTTCGATTCGCGTCGGCGGCGATGAAATGGACGAGGCGATTGTTAATTTTCTGCGTTTAAAACACGCTCTTTTGATTGGCATTTCAACTGCCGAGCAAATAAAAATAGAAGCTGGTTCGGCCAGGGAAAAGCGGGACGGCAGCCAGCGCCACATGGTGGTACGCGGGCGGGATCTTGAGACTGGACTGCCTAAATCAATCCGCTTGACCGAGGCCGAAATTCGCGAGGCGATCGCGCCGGTTGTTGGCCTTATAACCGACAGCATAGCCGAAGTCACCCAGGAAACCCCGCCCGAGCTTATCCCCGATATTTTGGAACGAGGAATAGCGTTGACCGGCGGAGGATCGCTGTTGCCCGGAATCGAGGAAGTGCTGGCCGAAAGGACAAAATTTCCTGTTTGGCAAGTTGAAAATCCCTTAACCACAGTTGTTCGCGGTTGCGCCTACCTGTTTGATAACGACCGTTTGCTGGAGCAAGTTCGCGTGACCGGAGGACTCCGGAAAAAGTAAGAGCCTGTTTGGAAAGTATGTTTTGTAGCGAAATTTCAGCAGTTTGAGCGAAACAAGGAACGACGACGAAGGTGTATCCGAGGCTGGATACATCAAGGAGGAGTGACGTAGGTTGCAGCCAAAATGATGAAATTGCAGTAAAAAGAGACTTTTCAAACAGGCTCTAAGTTTATGACCAGGTCAAGTAAACGATTATTGCTAGCTGTTGTTTTAGGCATGTTTGGCCTTTTCCTTTTGCATAAAAGGGGAATTCTTGCTCCCGTCTACCATGTTACAGAACTTATCACTGTCCCTGTTGCCAGAGTCACTTATGGCGCGCGGCAAAAGCTTGAAGTAATTATTTTTCCTCCGCTTGCACGCGTGCATACACTTGAACAAAAACTGGCAGCACTCTCCTTTCTCTCGGCAAAAGTGGAGATGGTGGAAAAAGAAAACCAGGCTTTGAGACTGCAACTTGAGGGTAAAATTCCCCAGGCCAATAAGACTGTAGTAGCCCGGGTGCTGGGCGGTGACCGTTATCTGCTTATCGACCGGGGTAAAAACGCTGGGGTTAGTATCGGCAACACGGTTGTATACCGCGAACTTTTAGTGGGCAAAGTCATAGCAGTTACCGAAGGCACGGCGACGCTGCTTTTGCCAACCGATCCTGACTCAAAAATCCCAGCCTGGACAGCCAAACTGACACGGGGAATCGTCCAGGGGTCCTTCGGCCGGGCGCTGGTTTTCGGCCACGTTCTTCAGGGCGATGAACTTGCCGTTAACGACGTGGTTTTAACCACTGGTGAGGATGGTTACGCGCAAAACATCGGCATTGGCAAATTAAAAACTCTGGTTAATGAAGTGCGTGATGTTTATAAACAAGGCGAGCTGGTACCTTTTGTTGACTACCGAAAACTCCAAGTGGTATTTGTGATAATTAATAAACAATGAGACGGCTTGTCGAGAACGTATAACAAAACTATATGATCAAACGTTTACTAATATTGCTATGTTTGACACTGACACTTTACTTGGGTTTTTCCTATCCGCCTTTTTGTCTTTTTATTTTTATTGCCAGCATTCGTCTTTCCCATAAAGTCAGCATTGCGGGCAGCTTTTTTCTGGGGACGGTTGTCGATCTTTTTACAGGTTCCACACTTGGCACGCACGGGTTTTTTTATCTAGCAGTATCAGTGTTGACGATTCTCTATCTGCGGAAAATTTCCCCGGCCAACCGGCTATATCTGATTATTACTTCAATCTTTTTTTCTTTTTTCGAGGATTTTTTTATTCTCCGTACCTGGTCTACGCTAGGTTTAATTTTTGCACCAGTATTTGCATTCGCTTATTATTTTCTTGTTAAAAGCGCCGCCAGCTATGAATAGCTTCGGTACTGCCTTTCCCGACTTTCTCTCCGGAGGAAGACATAAACGAATTCTCCGGAGTAGCTCCAAAGACCGCAGGTTGAATAGGTCCTGGCGGCTGCTGGTACTGGCAGTTTTATTCAGTGTGACTTTCATCGTTTTCGAAGCCCGGCTTTTTCGCCTGAGTATTACCGAAGGGACCATCCATCGCCTGCGGTCTGAAGATAATCGGGTGCGTGAGGAGACAATACCGGCTCCCCGCGGCATAATTTTTGACCGCGATAATAAACCACTGACAAGAAACATCCCCTTTTATCGAAAAATTCGAGCAAATTGCAGCGCAGAAAAAGACCTCTGCGAAGAGCCGGTCTCAGCCGACAGCGCCAGACTGGCTTTGGCCCGGGACGAAGGCGACTCTATCCGCATGCTGATCGGGCGCGAATATCTTATGGCTGAAAAAAGCGCTCATCTTTTGGGTTATGTTGGAGAAATAAACAAACAGGAAGAAAAAGATTTGTACCGGCCCGGGGATATGGTGGGGCGGGGGGGAATTGAAGAGCAATACGAAAAACAACTCCGGGGTGTTGCTGGCAAAGAACTGATAGAAGTTGACGCCCACGGAAAACGGCTGCGCACTCTGGGACAAATACCCGCCATCCCGGGCGACAACGTGAAACTTACAATTGACTCAGGTCTAGAGCAGGTGGCGGCCGACACTATGGCCAGCACTTCTGGTGCAATCGTGGCTACAGTTCCTGCAACTGGCGAAGTCCTTGCGCTTTACTCAGGCCCAAGTTTTGATCCCAACCTGTTTATCCGTGGCGACGACCAGGTGACCCAGATTCTATCCAGCTCTGCCCGTCCGCTTTTTAACCGAGCGCTTTCCGGAAGCTATCCGCCTGGATCAACTTTTAAAATTGTTACCACCAGCGCAGCGCTTGAAGAGAGAAAAATTAGCAAAGACACAATCATAGAGGATACGGGTGTCATCACAATTGGCAGTCAGAAATTTAATAACTGGTATTTTACCCGTACAGGCAAAACCGAAGGTGCAATCAATATTGTCCGGGCCATTACCCGTTCCAACGATGTTTTCTTTTACCGCGTCGGTGAGCTGGTCGGACCAGAAGCTTTGGCGGCCTGGGCCAAAAAATTCGGTTTGGGAACAACGCTTGGTATTGACCTGCCGGCCGAAGCCGGTGGATTAATTCCAGATTCAGAATGGAAGAAAAAAGAGCTCGGAGAACCCTGGTATTTAGGCGACACTTACCACTATGCCATCGGCCAGGGCAATGTGCTGGCGACCCCGCTTCAGGTCAATCTCATGACAGGTATCGTGGCAAACGGGGGAAATTTGTGTAAGCCGAGGATTGTTGGGATAGGTATGGCCGAGTGTAAAAATATCGGTGTGCACCCTCAAACTTTGGATATTATTAAAGAAGGTATGCTGGGGGCTTGCAGTCCGGGGGGGGACGGGATGGCCATCATTCAAATTTAAAGTTAAAAATGAAAAATTAAAAATTGAT
>CAZUUL010000020.1:0-3818 GCA_964623155.1 uncultured Gammaproteobacteria bacterium | reverse complement strand
TGATCAGCTTGAACCTTTGGTTGTGATCACAGGCGTTATGGGGGGTGGTTGAGGTCAGCGGGGGACGGGAGGGGCACGTTTCAAATTAAAAGTTAAAAATGAAAAATTAAAAATTGATGGGGTTAACTTTTTGCAAAGTCCCGAGGCGAGTAGTTCTGGACAGCCGTGGATAGAAATTCCGCTCGCTTGTAAAACCGGTACTGCAGAATACGGCGATGCGAAAGGCAAAACCCATGCCTGGTTTACCGCCTTTGCTCCTTTTGAAAAGCCGGAAATAGCGGTGACGGTTTTGGTTGAAGGCGGGGGAGAAGGCAGCAGTGTAGCAGGACCGATGGCAAAAAAACTTTTAGAATACTGGTTTAGCCGCTAAAACAGATTGCCCAATACCCGCAAGGTGTCCCCTTGCAAATGGCGTTGGGATGGGAAAAGTCGTCAGCTATCAAAAAAATTACCCCGTTCACTTTTTTATCCAAAAAATAGAATCAAAGCGCTTGTTTTGGAACATATCGACGAGAATGCCATCACCCAGCTAAAAAATGAGGGTTACAACGTCGAAATTTTAGCAAAAAGCGTAGAGAAACAAATCCTGGAAAAGCAGATAGAAGACGTATCTCTTTTAGGCATCCGTTCCCGAACGCATATCACTAAAAAAGTATTGGCAAGAGCACAAAGACTTTTGGCAATTGGTGCCTTTTGCATAGGCATTGATCAGATAGATATACCAGCCTGCACACAGAGAGGAATAGCCCTTTTCAACGCTCCATTCAGCAATACCAGAAGCGTCGTCGAACTGGTTATGGGAGAAATGATCATGCTAGTGCGGAGAATAAGCGAAAAAAATATTGCCTGTCATGCGGGTAAGTGGTGGAAATCGGCAGAAGGATGTTTTGAACTGAGAGGAAAAAAATTAGGCATCGTCGGATATGGAAATATCGGTTCACAACTTTCTGTTTTGGCAGAAGCACTGGGTATGGACGTATATTTTTACGACCTTTTGGAAAGGCCAATTCCGGGCAACGCTCGCCGCTGCCGTTCTTTGAAGCATGTGTTGAAAATTGCCGACTTTGTCAGTGTTCACGTTGACGGCCGGCCCGGCAACCGCCTGCTTTTTGGAGAAAAAAACTTTGCCGTTATGAAAGAAGGATTTCCGTTCCCGCACTGTTATCGTGGTTGAGGTTAAAGGAGGGTCAAAGCGAATTATTGCCAAACTTAAAAAACACGCCATAATCGTTGGTGCCGGTTATGGGAAATTTAAAAATCAACACATGCGCATCGCCAATTTTCCAGCACATACAGAGGTAAACATGAATCTATTATTGAGTATTTTAGAAGATTCAAAGATAAAAGATTAAAAAAATCAAAATGCTAACAAAATTGGGTATTGCATTTTTTACTCACGATCGTAGAAAATAAATACAATGAAAAAACTTCTACGACCAATAGATATTCTGCTTCTGGCAACTGCTGGAGTGGTTGATATATTCGAATTTATTCGTGATCCATTTGGTATTGGAGCGGAAAGTGCAAAACTTATCTACGGGTTTGTACCAACAAAATATAAAAAACATCATGTTGCTCACCTGGTCTGGAGAACGTTACAAACCGGGAACATCGAGCGGGTCAGCAAGCATGGTGCAGTTTATTTACGCATAACCTCTGCCGGCGAGGCCAGTCTCAAAAGAGACTTCCCGCTTTTGCAGCTGGCACAAAGAAGGTGGGATGGGAAGTGGCGTTTCGTTTTTTTCGATATTGCGGAAGTGTCCAGAACCCAGCGCGATAATTTGCGGGCAAAACTGAAGGAATTAGGATTTGGTATGGTGCAACGTTCGGTGTGGGTAACACCCCATGATATATTGGCCGATTTTCGAGAGTTTATCTCTAGTAACAAGTTGGATGACGACGTTTTTCTTATGGAGACGCGGCACTTTATTTCCGGTAATCCAAGACAACTGGCAACGCGCCTTTGGCAGTTGGACAAACTAAACAAAAGATACGAAAAACTTTATAAAAAGGTTATTGTATTTTCTTCTCACGATCGTGAGAAGAAAATACAACAGGGGTTGTTGGTGAGAAAGGGATTTTTATCAAGAAATGGGCAGTTATCATCAAGAGAGTCATCGGCATCGTCGGAGTCGTTATTAAGACGGCTGACGAGTGGTTATTTGGAAATTCTTATCACCGACCCTTTTCTTCCCCAGGAACTTTTACCCCGGGGGTGGCTGAGGGAAAAGGTGGAGAAAGAAATAAAGCGGTTGGTGAGGAAAATAAAGTAATTGAATATGAAAAATTTATCGCAGGGCAATCTCAGCAATTTCCTGATTGTGTTTGTCTTTTATATCAAGATTTAAATAAAATTCCCACAAAATTGGAGAATAGTTTTTAAACGCTTTTGCGAGGTTTGAATAAAGGGCTAAATAACAATTTGTGTTGCGATGAGTCTTCTTTTTTCTTGAAAAAAACGCTCTTTTCCTGCATTTAATATATTTCAATGGCCGGTAAAAGGCTTAAGTGCATATCCTGTAGTAGATTTCTCTCCTCTTGGGGTAAAACAGTATCAGGAAGAAGAAGATTCAGGTGTAGGTATTGTAGAACGAGTAGAACATTTAGGAGGAAACAGCAGAATACAGAGAAACTATCCTCTAGGAAATCGGAATAGGATATTAAGAACAACGCTGTTAGTCAAAAAATTTCCTAGCGCAATTTTGCTATTAAATTTCAGATGGTGCGCCTAGTTTTTTATGCTCCTCAAGCAAGGCTTGTCTTGCATCTTGTAATTCCCTGGCTCTGCCAATAAGATTCAGAGCATCGCTGGTAGAAAGAACAGGGCCATCCCCAAGACGCGTTTGTCTATCTAATAGCTCTTGATTTTTAGGACTTAACCATACGGCTCGTGCCGCACTAGCTCTATTATGTATTTCTTGATGTTCAGGATCGTCTAGATGATGAAAGCTTGATCTTTCAACAATTAACGCCATAATTTTTCACCTCCCAGTTTAATCTCTTTTAGGGATTATGAATTCCCTGCAGCTTGGCTAGCGCAGTTGTTCATTTAGTCAAATAGAGTATATTATAAGATACAGAATTTTGTGATTTTGTCAATGCGCGTGTATACGGTTTCCCTATTTTGTTACAATATCTTCAGTGGATACTGATAGACTTTACTTCCTTGGTTTTTCTGCCTTTCCCGGAATTGGGCCGATGCGCTTTAAGCTGCTTGTGGATTATTTTGGCTCAGCCAAACGGGCTTGGGAAGCCTCGCTGAGTGACTTGCAAAATATTGGTCTGGGAGAAAAACTCAGCAAAAAATTTACTGATTTCCGCAGGTCGTTTAACCTTTCAGCCTATGCCCAAAAAGTCCGCGATGCTCACATTAGCATTCTTACCTTGGCTGATGAAAAATATCCCAGACTGCTCAAACAAATTCCCGACGCTCCGTTTTTGCTTTACATAAAAGGGAAAAAAAGAAACCCGGATGAGAAATGGGATATCGGCCGATCTATTGGAGTTGTGGGAACAAGAACAATCACTGCCTATGGCCGGGAAGCGACCCGGCGGATAGTGACCGATCTTGCTCATGCTGGCTGCACCATTGTTTCTGGTTTGGCTTTTGGCGTCGATAGCATGGCGCATGAAACCGCGATTGAGGCTGGTGGTAAAACGATTGCTGTTTTAGGTTGCGGCGTTGATTGTTGTAACCCGAGAAGCAACCAATTTCTCTACGATAAAATCATTGACGGTCATGGAATAATCATTTCCGAATTTCCCCTATCACAGCGGGCAAGTAAAGGTCTGTTCCCGGCGCGCAATCGCATCATTAG
>CAZUUL010000019.1:0-12237 GCA_964623155.1 uncultured Gammaproteobacteria bacterium | reverse complement strand
GCGCCGATGCTTTAAGAGCGACTTCTTTGCTTTCGTTAAGCGCAAGGGTTAGCGGCGAAGGACTCCATGAGAGAGTAACCGTGTTTGCTTCTGCTTTAGTCCGGGTTTGTTGCCCATGTTGAATATTGATCATTGCGACAATTAAACCGCTGATTAAAGCAGATAGAGTAATTGCGGCGATAATAATAGTTATTTTTGATCTCATAGTCTAGGGTCAGACCTTGCTTAGGGTCAGACCTTGAGTCCTTTAAGGTCTGACCCTATTGGTCTGACCCTATTGACCCTTGAGTTCTTACTTGATCAGTCAAAGTATCTGAACGGTTATCGCCGTGAACTTGTTTGTTCTCTAAAAGAAGATCAAGTTCGCTCTGAAAATCAAAAATATCGACGTTGGCATCATCATTAATATTGCCTTCGCGGCCGCCACAGTCGCTGCAAAAATCTCGCTTCACCCAGGCGATGATTTGCGAGAAGTCAAGCATATCAATCAAATCGTCATCAGTCAAATCTCCGCCAACGATACAGTAGTTTTTATTGATACATGGTCCCAAGATAACTTCATGCCTATCCTGGCCTCCGCTTATTGTAACTTCAGATGTAGAACGGCTGACATAACCTGTCAATTTGACTCGAATCACATAAGTACCGTTTGGTATATTGACAAGATTTCCCTGGTAAAGGCGATCATTAGATGGAGTGGTGACATTGCTGAAGGCAACGTCAATAAAAGTATAAGCCACATTGACACCATCAAGCAACTGCACAGATGCAAGGATTGTTGGTCGGGGCTGCTGGGTAAAATCCCGGCCGCTAAGTGGAACACGCAGGGATAGATCGCCGGTATTGGGAGGAATGGTTGGTGTAGGTGTGGCCGGAACCAAGGTTGGGGTGGCGGTGGGTGAAGGAGTCGCTGTTTGAGTCGGCGTAAGAGTCGGGGTTGGCCTGGCGGTGGGCGATGGCAACGATTGTCCACATTTGCAATAAGTCCACTCTGCTAGCCTGCCACCACAAATTGCATTCGAACCCAAATTGTTCATCACGGTTGCACAAGTGGCTGCATTGGCGCTTCTTAGCACACAGTGGTTCTGATCAGGATGAGCTGAATCGGAAAAGTAGGAATACATGCCGTTGTCAGTGCCTTGCCTGTTGAGACCCACGTCTATACAAGACTGATTAGATTGAGCGCAGAGCTGATTACAAGACTGTCCAGAAGCACTGTTGACCACGATTCCTGGAAGCAAGGTTGGGGTTGGAGTGGGTGTAAACGTCGGTCTAGGTATAGACGTAGCTGTAGGTGCTAGAGCTTGGACCATCACAGTGGTAGTGGCAGGGTTGGGATTACCTGTGTTGCCAGCATCATCGTAGGCCCAAAGCCTGAAAGTATAACGCCCAGGTGGTACGGCTGGGGTAGTAGCCAAATCACAACGTTGCATGCCATTCCAAGTCTGGGAAAAGTTTGGTGCATTACGGATGGTGTTTTGAATCGTACAGACTTCTTGACCTCCTGAATTAAAGACTCTTAAAGTGACATACGCAGTCTCAGACAAAGTTGCTCGGATTGTGGCCGGTGGTTGACCGAAGCGAGGTATAAATGGATCAGGGCTTACTGTAAAGTTGGTGATCGTTGGCCCCACGGTATCTTGAGGGGTGGTAGGCGTACGTGTAGGAGTGCGGGATGGTGTAGGTGAAGGCGTGATGGTATTGGCTGCTCTGGATGATGTTTGTGTCTGTTGCTCAACTAGTTTCTTGCTAGCAAAAATACCAATAATGAGCAGACCAAGCCCAATCAGTGTTGCTACCGTGGCTATTTCCCCACGTTGATAGCTATATTTGTGTTCTGGTGAATGCACAGGTTTTTGCCTCCAGTCTATCATGGTGAAAATTCAACAGTTCTAAGAACAGTAGTTCTTGCCGGTGTCACGGTTGGACTAGGTGTTGGGCTGGAAATCACGGGTGAAGGTGAAGGTGAAGGTGAAGGAGTAGCGCTTGGCGATGGGGTTGAAGTTGGGGTCGGTGAGGGAGTGGTGGTTGGAAGAGCAGCAGTGATGGTGTAGCGGCCAAGCGGGAGGGTGGCTGATACCGGCAGAATCTGATTGCTGGGAGTATTTTGAACAATCATTGGTTGAGTATTGGGATTGGCGCTATCATATTTTATTCTTAATTCAGCCGTTCCAGGAGTTAAAGCTGCAAACTTGACTCTTGCTACCTTAATCGTTGGCCCGGTAACGGCCGATTGATGATTTAAAGCCAAAAGATGCAATTCACCCCGGCTATTGACTTTGTTGGTTTGGTCAAGAACCTCAACGCTTTCAAATTCAGGCGTATTGGCAAGTTCTATTCGTTTTACCTCGCGCACTGCCAGAAGCTGGGGATTAAACTGAAGAATAAAAGTGGCAGCGGCAAATTTGGGTTCTGGAATCATTCCTGTGGCCAGGTTGATTTCGACATCAAAAGTCTTGCCAACAGAAATCTGGGTTGATGACGGCGCAAACACAATGCCAACCGAGTTAGTTGCAGCCCGGGGTGAGAGAATCTTACCGCTTCGCACGCCATAAATTATCGCAGCCAGGCTTAAAAGCATGACAAATAAAACAGCGTAGGTTGTTAATTTTGACATGTTTTAAAGATTTTTTCCGATAAAAACCAGGTAATCGCGTAAATCGACAACGCCGTCGGCGTTAAAATCGGCCCGGCCTATAAGCAGGGGTGAGATTTGCGAATCCTGGTATTCGGTATGCCAGATAAGAAAATCATTTCTGTTGACTACTCCGTCACACGAGGCATCGCCGCTGGCTTTTGTCGGGCATGTGTAAATAGAAAAGTTAAGACCTCCTACCTCCTGACCGATTGCAATATCGTTGAACGTAGGACTTGTGCCGACGCCGTGGCCGCTTGTATCCTTGATCGTAAGTTTGACGCTGACTTTCTGGCCGGCTAAGCTGGGATTTGTGGTGAATGAAAGCAAAAAAAGGCCGTCAGACTGGAGAGTAACCGGCTGGCCGACAATAGTAACTGCCTGATTATCTTTGTTTACGCTGGTTATTTCAATTATTAAACCAGCCAAACTGACATTGGGGGCGAGATTTGTGACTTTGCCTGAAAGATAAGTTGTTGCTATGGCCGGAGTCAGATTGATGGTTGGAGTCGGAGCCCCCCCGGTTCCGGTGGGTGTCGGCGTGGCAGCTGCTTGACCGGTTGGCGAGGGAGTAGGAGTTGCTGCCAGTGCTGTTCCGCCAACAAGAGGATCTTGCAAAGCTTTAAAAGCGTTTAGCCTGCGGGGAATGGTTTTGTTAGTTTCGCTGGTTACCGGATCAGTATTGTTATTACTGGTGAGAATGGTTTTGATTTGCTGCGGCGTGAGATCGGCTTTTTTTGACAAGAGCAAAGCAGCCACAGCCGCTGCATGGGGCGTGGCTTGCGACGTCCCCATGCCCAGCCGGTAACAGGCAGCGTTGCCGTTGCTGCAATTTGCACCGGGTGCAGTAATGCAACTTTGAAAAGTGCATCTTTCCGATTCGAGATCGCCTCCTGGAGCAGACACATCCAGGCTACTGCCAAAGTTAGAATAAGAGGCACGGGCGTCAGTCGGGGAAGTTGCAGCAACCGTAATCACGTTGGGGTCAGACGCCGGGTACTGGGTGTTGGCGTCGGCATTATCATTTCCGGCTGCGGCAAAAACGCTGATGTTGTGCCTGATGGCCTCTTGAATCTGGGCGGCCAACACGGCGTCCTGGGTTGGGTCGACATCTCCGCTTAAACTCATGCTAATGATGTTAGCGCCTTGTTGAATAGCTTTAGCAATACCGTCGGCAATGCTGCTGCTTGCGCCTTCGCCGTAGAGATTTAAAACTTTGATAATGATAATGCTAATGTTTGGGGCGATGCCGGCGAGTTTCTGATCGTTTAGCGTGGCTTTGATAATGCCGGTCATTTGTGATCCGTGGCCGCCGCCGCAAGCAGTAATATTGTCATCAAAAGTTTGTTCCGAGCTGGTGCACTGGTCAGCATAGACTCCGCCAGCTCCGGCACACAGGGGCTTTGGAACAACATCGCCAGAGGCAAAACAGCCTGCCCGAATAATTGATCTGTCTGCGATGGCCCGAGTAAACTCTTCATGTTGATCATTAATACCAGTATCTAAAACCGCGATCTTAATTTGCGAATTGCCCTGGGTTATGTCCCAGGCATTTTCCATCTGGATTTTTTTTAAGTTCCACTGGTTGCTTTGATACCAAGTGTCGGTCGGGACTAGGGTTGCGTGGTAACGGTAGTTGGGCTGGACCAACTGGACAAGATTATTTTGTTTTTGATATTTGGCCATGACTTGTTGCAGCTCTTCTGGCGATTTTACCCGGACCAGAGCAAAATTTTTATTTACTAAGGCCTCGCGTTTCTCAATTTGGGAGCTTTGATCGAGTTTTTGCAGCTCACTAAGAAGCGTCTCGGGTCTTTCCTGGCCGCGGTAAAGAGTGATATCCTGAATGAAATTGGCAATGGCAGTATTTCCTTTTCGCTGATCGACTTTTTGTTGAAGTTCTTGGGGAGTGGATTTTTTCCATTCAACGATAAAGCTCGTCGGCTCAATCTCTTGAGCGAGTGCAGGAGCAACTATTAAGGTCATAACCAATACAACAAAAACCAATACAAATAAACCGCGCAAAAAAAATGCAGGCATTAAACCTATTGTGAGACTAAAAGGACGCTTGTGTCAAGGACTAACTCCAAACAAGCGAAGCTGGTTGATGATCCGGTCGCGGTTATAAATATCATTTCTAGCCTTATAAATATTGATCAAAACCGGGTAAGCAGGCAGGAAGCTGGGCTGCATTTGGATTGCTTTTTCATACTCAACGATTGCATCTGCAGTCTTCCCCAGTTGGAGCAGGCTGTTTGCTAAATTGTAATGAGTCTGTGGGTAAGTATCCTGGGTAGCAATTGCCAGGCGATAATGTTTGATCGCCTGCTCATGATTGCCCAAATCGGCATAATTCATAGCCAGATTGTTGCGCACGCGGGCAGAGCCAGAGACAAAGTTCAGGGTTTGATTATAGAAGGTGATCGGGTCGTGCCAGTCACGGTTGCGTTCAAATGAGCGAAAAATGTAAAAAGAAAAAAGACAAATAAGAGAAAATAACAGGAGATGGCGGAATAGATTTGGAACTATAAGATATCCCCTTACCAGAATCAAGGCGACTATAAAAAATAAGCCTATGCAGGGAAAATAGAGAAAATGCTCGGCCAGCATATTATTGATTGGGATCAAAATATTACTGCTGGGAAGTATGGCAATAAAAAACCAAAGCAAGCCGTAGGCTATATAACTGTTTCCTGTGATTCCGAACAGGATGACGGTTTTTGCGTAAGTCCTATAAATATAATAAAAAGCCATTAAAAATACTACAAAACCTATCACCACCGGCAGGGAAAAAAGGCTGGTGGCTAGCGGCAGGCTGCGTTCCATGTAAAGATTGACTGGAGCGATCAGAAGCTGTCCGTAAACTGTCAGCGCGTGAAAAAAGGTAAACAAGCGATATAAAATATTAGTGGTGTAAATATTGTCCCCGCCGTAAAAATTGAGTGTATTTTGAAAGTTAAAGACAGTCAGTCGGAGAAAGATATAGACCATGGCTATAGCTGCTAACCTAATCCATAAACGCAAGTGGATGCGGGCTGTTTTGGTCAAAGAATGAGAAAATAACAACCAGTCTGTAATGAAAAGCAGTAGAGGAAAGATAATGGCTGTTTCTTTGGAAAGAAGAGCGAGAATAAAAAATAAAGGTATAAATTTTATAAACTTTATAAATTTTATAAAAATTATAAGCCCTGCCAGCATGAATGCGGCAGGTAACAGATCGGTCCGGCCGGCGACATAGGCAACGGCTTCAGTTTGGATGGGATGGATGAGGAAAAAAAGGGAAGTTAGAAGTGCAATTGCACTTCTAAAATTTGAAATTGATTTAAAATTAAAAATTAAAAATTTAGAGTCTAGCAAAGCTTTAATCAAAATAAAAACTAAAATACTATTGGCGATATGCAATAATACGTTGATAACATGGTATCCTACCGGCCATAATCCCCAAAGATGATATTCAATTGAATAACTCAAAAGGAGAAGCGGCCGATACTGGTTGCTTTGTTGGCCCAGACTGCCCTCGATCTGATTTTTGCTAAACAGGCGGGGTAAGTAGCGGAAATCTTTTATGTAAACATTTTTGACAATATTGTCATCGTCATCCCAAAAAAGCTGGTTTCCTAAAGTGTTGCCGTGCGCCAGAAAGCCAGCGACAAAAAGAACAGCAAAAACAATTTTCTTGTTAGAGATTATAATGTTTATAATTTTTATAACTATTATTTATCGTTGGTTTGAGAGTACTATGGTGTTATAATGATGTCAAGTTACAAAGATACTATGGTAATCGGCAGAAACATCATCACCATCCTTTTTTTGATTGTGGTATCCTCAAGCGCCCAGATTTTTTTAAAGACCGGCATGCGCGAGATTGGGCAGATTCAGACTATCGAAGCAAAAAAACTTTTTCCTCTGCTGTTTTCAATAGCCGTCAACTGGCGGATTGTACTGGGACTCGCCATGTATGTGGTGGGAACGTTTTTCTGGCTGGTGCTTTTATCGCGCCTGGATTTGTCGCTTCTATACCCCTTTGGCGCCCTGCAATACATACTGGTGTTTGTATTTTCCTATTTGATTTTGGGTGAGCATATCGGTTGGGCAAGGATACTGGGAGCTTCAATAATTTTGGCAGGGATTTTTATCATTTCAAAATGGGGGTAGGGGAATTTTGATCCCTCCACCTGGAATGAATATCAGGGTCAGACCTTAAAGAATTCAAGGTCTGACCCTTTTTCTGACTTTTTCTGACCCTTTTAGGTGTATTCCTAACGATTTAAAAACACGTTGACTATTGCATTGATGAAAGTTCTAACTAACCCTAGCGTTCCCCAAAATCCGCCCTCGACCCAACCGTGAATTGTCGGCCAGACTTGCTCAAGCCGGGCGCGGAGTTTATGCTGGGGCGTGTCCTGACCGGGATAAGTTAGCATAGTCTTTGACCCTTTTTGCTTTTTTGATTTGAATAAAGTATAATATATTTTGGTTTTAAAATATACCCAGAAATTTAAGTTCAAGGATTCTTTCTTCCAGTAATTCCTTCCTCGGTGATTTTTCCAAGGAGGTGACAAGGCAAGAAAAACACCTTGACACATTCTTTGGGAATTCACAAAACCAAGGAGGCGAAAATAATGCAAGATCAAACTCTTACCTGCCGCGATTGCGGCAATCAATTTGTTTGGACTGCTGGAGAACAGAAGTTCTACGAAGAAAAAGGATTTACCAATCCTCCGTCTCGTTGTCCAGACTGTCGAGCAAAGAAAAAAGCTGAATTCCGCAGTAATCGCGGACCACGCCAAATGTTCACAACCACTTGTGCTAGTTGCGGAAAAGAAGCGCAAGTGCCGTTTGAACCAAAAAGTGGTCGACCGGTTTACTGTAATGATTGTTTTAGGCAACAGCGGACAGCACAAGCTCCGGCGGCTTGACATTTTTTCTCACTTTGGTTTGTAACCCTCCACCGTCCGAGGAGTGCATTCGCACACCTCGGAGGTATCTTTGCTGCTTGCAAACCCAATCACAAATGGGGCGTGGGTGTCGGTGTGGCAGTGCGCTTGGGTTTGGCTGTTACTTCAGGTGGTTCTGCCTCTTTGGGAAGTTGAATAGGTTGTTTTAGGCCAGTGGGTGCGGGCTCTGGCGGAGTGATTAGAGGCTGACCCGATTCAACGCTTTGGGCCTTGGGAGCGGGCGGTAATTTTGAGCGGATATCTTCAAGCTCTTGGTTTACCCGGCTGCGCTCGGGCGCGTTGGCTGGAAGGTTGACCAGTACTGCTTGCATAACCTGATTGGCCCGGATATAGTCTTTTTTCTCACGATAGGCCACGGCAAGGTTATAGAGAATATTTGTGTCATTGGCTTTAAGCAGGGCAGCCAGTTCAAACTGGCGAGCCGCATCGTCGTATTGACCGAGCGCAAAATAGACACTACCTAAATTGAGCCGCAACAGGGGATTTACCGGGTCGAGCTCAATAGCTTGTTGATAGACTTGAGTAGTCCAAATCTGACTGCCGTCAGCAATATTTATCAGTGAGCGATAGATTTGGCCCAAATTTTCCCAGTTAGTTACTTTTTCCGGAGATAAAGCCACTGCTGCCTTGCCTTCGGCAATGGCTTGTTGGATAAGAGTTGAAACTGTTTGGCGCTCGTTGTCAGTCAGCTGGCCGCTGCCGGTGGCATTTGCCCGCCGTGCCAAACTGGTTGCAAGAGCCAGGTTGGTTTGAGCAAATGTGGCTCGGTAAAGATCACTTCGGGGATTTAAGTCAATGGCCTCTTTTTGCTCGTTGTAGACGTCCAATCCCCGATTGGCAATGGCTGAAGTTAGCGACCGGCGAAAAGAAACATCAGCCAGATAAAACTGCGAGCCAAAGTATCCGCCCACTCCCACAAGACAGAGGATAATTAAAACCAATAATACCGGGGTAATAAGCGAAGGTTCTTCGACCACAAAACTCGGAGTCATGCGCATGCCGACCAAGGCAATAAATAAAAATAGCAGGAAAAGTAAGCTGAAATTTATGGGTACGACAGCTGTTATGATAAATATGGCAAAAATTCCATAAAACAGCGGCAAATAAGAATCAGCATTTTTTTCGCTCCGCGACAAACGTTTATAAAGCTTAAACATATTGAAAAGTATAAAGATGAATCCTCCAAGCCCCAGCAGGCCGCTGACCGTCATATAGTGAAAGTAGGCGTTTGAGGAATCGCTGAAGCGCATGTTCCAGGCATCAGTGGCATTGATAGATAGAGGTCGAAATCTGGTATAGGCAGAGAGAAAATTAGTCGGCCCTACACCTACAACAGCTGTAGGCCAACTCTTGAGGGTCTCGACAGCTATCTGCCAGCCAAATTGCGGCGCTAAAAGATTGGCTTTATGAGAAGTGGTTAGCTGGTAAGCGCTAACACCCAGACCGGCTAAGACAATCAGAAAAGCCGCTCCCAACCCAAACAGCTCATAAGAGTGGAAACGATTCTGGGTTTGGGTACTGCTCCAAGCTGCTGTTATTTGATCAATAATATCAGTTTCTTGGCTATTTTCATCAAGTCCCAGCATGTTAACTAATTTTCCTCCTATCGCCACCAGGATTACAGCTAAAAAGGTTGCCAGGCTAAGCTGGGTACCCATGGGAGTAAAAGTTGGGAGTTTGATAAATTCTGGTAGCGGCAGATAGGCAAGAATGCCAACAAAAGAAAGCAACGCTAACAAACCCAAGATAGAAGCACTGGCGGCCAAGGCATACAAGAACAGCTGCTCGCGTTTTTTTCCATGATGGAGGTTGGTTAAAATAGTTAGCAAAAAAAACAGGATTAGTACTGTTCCCGCAGAACCAGGCGTTATCAGGGGTTCAAGTTTATTGCTGCCGGCAAAGATTAGCGAAATGACTAAGCTTAAAGTGAAGACTGCTAAAGGTAAAAGAACTGGCGAGAATACTAAGCGAACCGTTCTTTCTGCCATCATCCGGGCAAGCAAAAGGACCAGCAAAATTGCAGTAACGCTAAATAACAGGGCATTTTTCTGAAAGTCGTAGAATTCGGTCGTGATCGGCAGAAAAAACAGCGGCAGAAACAAAACCAAGCCAAGACTTATCCACAGACTGACTCTATCAATGGTGGTTGTCAGGTGTTTGGGCATAAAATAAATGGCGAATGATGCCTATTTTCTCGATCAGCAGTGCAATTGTCAAGGGATCAAAACAAATCAATGTTGCCCATCAACCACTAACCAGGTAAAAACAATATCCTTGTCATAAGCTTTATCGATGGCAACTCGGAAGTAGCCGGGTTCGCCGGCTGGTTTGTCGAATACTTGCTTTGAGCCAATTGCTTGCGCTTGTGCCGATTGGCTTTGAGCGTGTTTGGCGGCAACATAAAGGACATTGTTGCCGGTTTGTGACTGGGGAGTTACGTAGACTAAACTGTCAGAGGTAATCGCCGAGTTAAAAACAACCAGTTCCTGGGCTTGGGCAGGCAGGATAGCCGTTCCGCTGGCTGCCTGGCTTTGCACGCCTGGCGCTAAAATGCCTGATATGCTGGCTACTTGACTTACAGTCAGGGCCGAAGCCGAAGCCTCTGACTCGGTTGAAAGCGCCAGGCGATTGGTTGAGATGACTTTAGTTTTAAGGTTGGTAATTGCAACATCGGCATCGGGCGTCAGAGGATCAATCCGGTCGGTTCTCAAACCGCCCCGGACAGTTATGCTCCCGGAAACTGTGAGGTTGCCGTTTACATCAATGGCAACCAGCCCAGCCATCATTTCGATGGCGAAGGCAGCCGATTTTTGAAATTCCAGCGCTTTGGAAAAACTGTCAATTGCGCCATTGTCAATGCTGATACCAGTAGCTAAAAGAGGGCCGTGGATGTAAGTTTCAGAGAGCGAGGTTCTACCCAAGACAGTCAAGCCGTCGGTCGCGACTACTTCCCGGTCAAGAGTCAATTGTCCGCCAGGCGAAGCCTCTGGGGAAGAAGACCAGCTCCCGACTCCAGCCATAAGTGAGGAGAAACTAGCTTCAAGATGGTGAACATCGTCATTATTTTTTTCAAGACTAGCGATGAACTGGGCCGACTCGGTTGCTTGGGCAAAGCGGTCTTGCAAGCGCGCCACGATATCGTTCAGACTACCCTGGCTAGTAACCACTTCATTGGCATTAAGCGTACCGGAAATTGTTGCCTGACCGTTTATGGTTAGGTTTTGGCCAGTGATTGTTCCTTGTGCCTTGATGTTGCCTTGCGCGTCAATCGAAGCCACTTCTTGCTCTCCTTTGCCGCGAAGCGTCAGTTTTCTTGCTTGCGAGAGATTTTGACTGTTATTTGTGCTTGCTTGGGATAAATCAATGACCAGGTCATTATCAGGGATCGGGCGAATTACCCCGGTTGAGATGGTATTTGCAGTTATGCTTTCAGCCGCGAGTTGGACTGTATTAACGGTCTGGCTGATCAGCTTATCCACATCCAAAAAGCCAGTCTGGGCCAAGTCGGCCAGGACGTGGCTGGTCAACATAAGATTTCGTGAAACCTTGTCTTCGAGCCGGCCGAGTTTATAGCTTAATCCTTGGATTCCCGCCAAAGCTACCCCGGCTACATCGAGGCTGGTAATGACTTTATCATTTTTTCCCAGGCCAAAGGCCTGGAAAAAGTCTTCGGAAAAGGGAGAAAGATGGCGGTAAGGATCATCAGTAGTATGCTCGGGTTTAAACTCCCAGGTTTGAATTTCCAGATTGTGAATTTTTTCCAGCACCTCCTCGGGGCTGATGCTTCCAAAATTTTGCTTGTAAGTTCTAGATGAGGTGTTGACATAGGCTCCTGCTCCGGCAACAGTTCCGCCTGCCACCTCAAGTTTATAACCGGGAGAGGCCGTGCCAATGCCTACGTTGCCGCTAAGATTCAGGTTGCCCCGGGCTGCGCCAATATTATTTATATATAAGGTATGCCAAGGTCGGTCAGCCGAGCCCAGGTCGATGCTTTCATCTTTAGCCAGAATCGAGTGTTCGACCAGCAGTTCAGGCTGGATGATGACTCGGGCCGTGGCATAATCGCCCAAGCGCAGATTTTGGTTGTCGGTGGCTGCAATCGTGGGTGAGATGCCGGCCAGCGTCAGGCGCTCGCCTGCCAGCACTTGGCCTAAGGCGTCGACCCTGAAGCGGTCGCTTAGCTTAGAACCGCCCTGGAGCCTGATTAGGTAGTGATTGCTGTTGTCTGATGGGACAGCGCCATAATAAAGCGAACCACTATCTAAATTGGCAGCAGTGGCATTGATCTGGTTACCTTCATTGCCGGCAAAGACCAGGTTTACCACTCCGCCGCTGTCAGGAGATAGGTTGATGTTGCCGCCACTACCTGTATCAGTGGCTAAGGTTAAACCCTGGCCGCGAAGGGTAAACTTGCCAGAAGAGGCATAGAGTTCAGGGGAAGTTGCAGCTAGCACCAACCGGCCCTGGTCGTCAATAACCGGAATTTCCTTTTCTTTGGCTTGGGAAGAAGGGGAAAAACCGCCGAGGCTGTCACTTTTAAGGGCATAGGCGACGTTGGGCAAAGCGTGGCGGGGAGTCATTTCTTTTTCGCCTTCAAGCGTTACTCCCAGGTAGAGTGAAGGATGGGCAAAAACCGAGCCGGGT
>CAZUUL010000018.1:0-12441 GCA_964623155.1 uncultured Gammaproteobacteria bacterium | reverse complement strand
AGCAGGTGGGGAATGCCATTGTAACCGGTGAGTTCGACGCGTTTGGGATCAACCAGAATAAGCTTGACTTCATTGGGTGTGGTGCGAAACAGGAGCGAAGAAATCCAGCTGTTGATTAAAACTGATTTGCCTGAACCGGTAGTTCCGGCGATAAGAACATGGGGCATGCGGGCAATATCTAAAATAACCGGCATACCGGAAACGTCCAGACCCAGGGCGACGTTGAGTTTACTTCTGGCATTTCGTAGAACATCGGCTTGGAGCATCTGGCGCATGGTAACAACTTCCAGTGTCCGGTTGGGTATTTCTATTCCTAGCAGGCTGCGGCCGGGAATCGGTGCTTCAATACGAATTTGGCCGGTGGGTGCAGCCAAAGCCAGAGCTAAGTCATTAGAGAGCGAAGTAATTTTCGAGAGTTTAGTACCAATGGCAATCTCTAGGGCATACTGAGTGATTGCCGGGCCTAAGTTGACCTCGACCACCCGGGCAGTGATACCAAAACTCTCCAGTGTCCGCTCAATGATGTTGGCATTTTTTTTGATATCGCCCCGGTCGGCTTTGCTACCTGGACGATCTGACAAAAGCGAAAGCGGTGGATATTCCCAGATTCCCAAATCTATTGCTTGCGGCGTCGGTATCGTCATGCTACTTCCTGGAGCAGACCGGGGCACAGTTGCCATTCCCACCTTTTGCAAAGGCACAGCGGTCTTGACTCCCTCACGCCGGCCAACTTCCGGCGCTCCACCTTTTACTTGCAACTGTCTTCCTGGCATAAATGGCTGTTTTGGCTTATCAAGCAAAAAGGTTGCAAAAATATAGCGTTCTAAAAATGCCCGGGTGAGCCGGAAAAGTTCAACAATCGCCAGTATCAGCTGATCGAGCGAGGTATTAAAAAGTATGGTAAAACCTATAACCAGGATGGCAAAAAGGATAATAAGAGCCCCGATTGAAGAAATAATTCCCGCCAGCGTTTCCCAAATCAGTACCCCTACAACTCCTGATTGGGTAAGCCCGCTTATGGCAACAAAAAAAATAATCAGTCCTAATGGAATCGTTGCCCGGGTGACGGGCGATTTGATTTTAAGGAGAGTCAATCCAAGCGAAGCCGTGATAATAGCGACAATCACGCCTGCCCAACCAAAAAAATGCACGATTTCATCGCGCACCCGGTTTAAAATGACACCTTCCTGAAAAAAAGACAGAAGAATAACTCCGGCTATGGTTATAAGAAGGATTGAGACAATAGCATAGACTGTCTGCTTTTTGAGTCGTACGCGCAATTTTGCGCGCCTGCTGTACCTGGGCATAAGGTGATCGCATTATAGCGCTATTTATAGAGATAGATCAATAGAGGGAATCTGCTAGAGAGTGATCTTGTGTTTTTGGATAAATTCGCCAGGAGTAAGAATCTCTAAAGGAGAAGCAAATTGTAGCACAGATGGTTTCTTAAAATCTTTTATATCTAGAGTGAGTAGATAACCAATATTTTGATTAGTACGAGCAGTGGCTAGGATGATTGCATCTTTGTCACGGATAATCTGTTTACACGCATCAATTTCTGATTGTGGCGGATTGGATTCAACTACGAGAAAGCTTTCACCCAAAATGTACTCAAAACGTTGTACTTCTTTTGGCCCCATTTTAAGACTAGTATTTTTCCTCACTTCGGCAATGACTTTTTGAGAAATGTGTCCCTTTATTTTTCCCTCACGGCACCATCTTAAAACTAGAGCAGAGCCTCCTGTGGTTGATTTGCAAAATGAGAGAAGGACAGAGGAGTCCAGAAAAATGTGTTTCATGGAAGATCAGACCAGTATTTTTTGCTGTCACTAGCTTCAGGTTCAGACAATTGATCTTCTTTAACCATATTTTTAATTTCCTCTTTAGAATACAGCCGGTAATCTGCTGCCTCACGGGATTCAATAATGAGCTGATTACCTACTACCCTTGCTTTGGCGACCTCACCTTCTTTTAGACCCAACTTTTCCCGAAATCCCTTAGGAATGGTGATTACCCCCTTAGCGAGTACCTTTATCCAAGCTTCCTGTGGTTGATTTTGTGGTTGCAGTTGCATATATAGAATTTCTAGAATTCAATATTACCATATCAATTTGTAGTTGTCAAGCACTGCAAGGAAGTACCTTGCAGACATACTGCTAATTTTACGCCTCTACCACGACTGCCAAAATCATCGGCCGGCGGTGGGTTTGCTCGTAGAGGAATTTTTCAAGCATGCCTTCGATTTGTTTTTTTAAATAGTGCCAATCGTAAACTCTTCCATGTTGCTTAGCCACAACTTTTCGCACCACCTCTGTAGCTTGAGTGATTAACTGTTCCGACTCGCGCATGTAAACAAAGCCGCGTGAAATCACATCGGGATTACCAATAAGTTTGCCCGTATTCTCGGCAATCGGGACGATGACCACGACAATACCGTCAGCTGCCATTTGCTGCCGGTCGCGCAGCACCACATTGCCCACATCTCCGATCCCTAACCCGTCAACCATGACATTTTTTACCTCTACCTGTTCGCGGGCAAGCTGGGCCTGCCGGGCATGATCAAAGGTTAGTACTTGACCATTGTCGAGCAAAAATATTTGATTTTCTTTATAACCCATCTCCTGAGCCAGACGCGAATAATGGCGCATATGACGATAAGTACCACCAATTGGCACAATATATTTGGGGTGGGTGAGCCCAATCATAAGCCGTAGGTCATGTTCGCTTCCGTGCCCTGATACATGCAACTCTTCTAAAATGTCAGAATAAACGATGCGCGCGCCGAGCCTAGTCAGTTCATCAATCAACGTATACACGGCGTTCTCGTTGCCAGGGATAGGGTCGGAAGAAAAGACAACCGTATCGCCTTGTTTAATATGGACAAACTTATGATCGCCCCGGGCTATCCGGGACAGAGCTGAATCAACCTGACCCTGGCTGCCGGCAACCAGAAGCGTCATGACCCTATCAGGGTAGCGACCTATTTCTTTATCATGGATGACTGCGTCGCGGGGAATCTGGAGCAATTTAAGCTGGCTCGTAACCTCGATTGCTTTTTCCAGACTTCTGCCAAAAATGGCGATTTTTCGGTTATGGCGCAGGGAGACATTTATTGCTTGTTGTAAACGGCTAATATTTGAAGATTGGGTAGTCACGATAAATTTTCCCGGACTTTGCTGGATTTCACGTTCAAACGTTTCCTCGATTGCTCGCTCAGATAAAGTGTATCCCTGCTTTTCACTGCGGACGCAGTCTGATAGAAGACAAAGGATTCCTTCATCTCCGGCTTTGGCGATTTTACCCACGTCTGTTCTGCGTCCATCAACCGGCGTCCAGTCAAATTTAAAATCACTGCCGTGATAAATAGTACCAACGGCTGTTTGGATCAAAAAATTATTGGCATCAGGGATAGAATGGGTAACATGAACCGGCCGGACTTTAAAAGAAGCAAGCGAAACTTCATCTTTGTCGGAAATAATACTAATATTGGGCTGTAAACCGAATTCATCCAGTTTAACCCGGGCTAAGGCGGCGGTGAGTTCAGAGGCATAAATCTGGATTTTACCCAGTTCTGGAAGTATATAAGGCAAGGCTCCAATATGATCTTCATGACCATGCGTCAGAAGCATACCCCGAATAAACTGCTTCTTGTCCCGCAAATAAGAGATGTCGGGAATTACCAGATCAACCCCATACATATCAACATCAGGAAAGCCGACTCCGCAGTCGACTATGAGAATGTCGCGCTGGCGCGGATCGCCGCTTGGGAAATACTCATAAACATAGAGATTTTTAGTAACGTCACCGACTCCTCCTAGAGGAATAAGTCGTAAAATTGGATTATTCATAAATTTTTATACTACCATTCTGGCAAAAACTGTTTAATGTTGTCTTTGGTTAAATGAAACTGCGATCCCTTTCCCTCAACCATTGCCCGGGCAACTTTACGGCAGATGCCGTTTATCGTCCGTTCGAGCGTACGCAATCCTTATTTAAAACATAGTGGGCTGACTATAAGCAACCATGTTTCATCATCAATAGTTAAATTATCTTTACTAAGCCCTGCCTCAAGCATGAATTTTGAAAAAACATAATCCCTGCCTATAGCTATCTTTTCTTCATCGCTATAAGAAGGCATCTGAATCGGTTCCAACCTGTCAAGAACCGCGGTTGAAATATGAGTAGTATTATTGGCCGTTGCTACAAAAAGCACTTCAGATAAATCAAAAGGATAGTCGATGTAATGGTCAACATAGACCTGATTCTGTTCAGGATCAAGCAGTTCAATCAATACGCCCATTATATCAGCCCGCGCGTGTTCAGCCACCCGGTCAATCTCATCCAGAAGCAAAACCGGATTTTTTGTTCCAGATCGTCGCAAAGCTTTAATCACCTGGCCTGGTTCGGCATCGGGGTGGCTGCGCGATTCCCCGCGAAGGTCAAGAGCCGAACCCATGCCACCAAAAGGAATACGGATAAATTTTCTCCCCATAGCTTCGGCGATAGAGTAGGCAATAGTCGTTTTTCCTGTCCCAACCAAACCTACGAAGCACAAAATCGGAGCACGCATCATCGGGGTGGCAATTTCCGCTGCCTGCTTTTGTTTAAGCGAAAGAACCGACAAGTATTCTATGATTCGGTCTTTAATCATACTCAATCCATAATGGCTCTTATTGAGTATCTCCTGAGCATGAGCGTTATCAAGTATATCCTGAGTTGTGCTTTTCCACGGCAGGTTGGCAATCCAATCTATATAATTAGCCACCTGCTCAAGACCGGTAAAATAGCCGCCATAGCGCATGGCTACCTGGGCCCGCTGAATCATACCCCGAGCCTTTTCTGCCAGATCAGAAGGCATGAGAGAGTTTTTAACCTTGTCTTCAAGAACTGTGATCTCAACCAGTGATCCCGGCGGATTTGCAGGTGAAGTACTATCCATTAAAATTCATTATAGGGGAATCGTAAGTCAGCAGGCAACAGGGAGATACAAGTTTGAACTTGCAAACGATATACTTCTTGCACTTGAGATTGCAATCAGTATCTACCCTTCTAGACTGATTTAACAACATTTTTCTTTCGAAAAAGTTGCAAAATACAGTAAGAAGGGTATAGAATATGCAACATCTACTTCTTTAAGTGTAAGTTTGCACAAAAAGTGAAACATTTTCTGAGGCTAGAGTTGCAAAATTTTGCATAAGGAGAGTATTAAAACCTCTTTCGGTATCTATCAAAGGGGCGGCGGGGGCGGTCGTCACGATCACGTCTGGGAGCAAATGAGCGTTCCCGCGGCCGTTCTGCCCGGGCTTTGGCATCTTCCCCAAAAAGCATCGACAGATTCATTCTGCCTTGCTGATCAATTTCCACCACCCGCACCTTTACCGGCTGGCCAATTTTTATAATCTGATTCGGATCAGCAACATAAGTTGTGGCCATCTGTGACACATGAACCAGGCCTTCTTTTCCAGGGATGATTTCGACAAAAGCGCCGAAGGGTAAAATCCGTTTGACAACTCCTTCAAACTCTTCTCCCGGCTGGACTTCACGCACCAGGCCTTGAATCCAGGAAACCGCCTGATCAACTTTTGCTTGATCTATGGCTGAAATTGTCACTGTTCCGTCATCATCGATATCGATAGTCGCCTGGGTCTGCGCGATAATGTTGCGGATAACTTTTCCTCCCGGGCCAATCACCTCACCAATTTTTTCAACCGCTATTTTAATAATCTGTACTTTCGGAGCAAACTCCGAGAGTTTAATCCGGTATGAGGGAATAACAGAAAGCATTTCTTCTAAAATAAACAGGCGGCCGGCTTTAGCCTGACTAAAGACTCCTTCAACCTGTGAAAGAGTCAAACCGGCTATTTTTACGTCAAGCTGAATAGCAGTAATTCCGCGCTTTGTTCCGGCTACTTTAAAATCCATATCACCGGTAAAATCTTCGATACCGGCAATGTCTGATAAAATAACATACTTTCCCTCGTCTGAAACCAATCCCATGGCAATACCGGATACCGGCTCTTTAATGGGCACGCCTGCGTCCATGAGCGACATGGTCGACCCGCAAACCGAGGCCATCGAAGTTGAACCGTTAGAGGACATGATTTCCGATACTACCCGGATTGTATACGGGAAAAGGCTTTGCTCGGGAATAACCGGCAAAAGCGCCCGTTCAGCAAGCGCTCCATGACCCACTTCCCTTCGGCTGGGCCAGCCGAACCGGCCTGTTTCACCGACACTGTAAGGCGGCATATAATAGTGGTGCATGTAACGCTTGGTTTCTTCACCTTCCGGGCTTTCGATCAGCTGTTCAAGCGAGGGCGTAGCCAGAGTAGTTATAGTAAGTGCCTGGGTTTCACCCCGGTTAAAAATTGCCGATCCGTGAGTCCTGGGCAAAACATGGACCTCACCGCTTATCGGCCTAATCTCGTCGGCGATCCTACCATCAGGCCGGATTCCTTTAGTCAATATATTGTGGCGAACATACTTTTTAAAAAGAGCGTCAATGGCTTTAAGAATTATCTTCTTGTCAACACCGTCACCATAGGCATCAACAATTGTATCAGCCAATACAGCCAGTTCTTCATCATCAACCTCTTTGGTGACGCGTTTTAAAACAATATTGTTTATCTCATCGCTGTAATCTTTTTCTAGGCGGGCTAAAAGCTGCCTATCTATGGCCGAGGGGGTGTAGGTTTGTTTAGGTTGACCCGCTTGTTTGCGGAGATCTTCAATGGCTGCTAAAATTTGTTTCATTTCTGCCTGAGCCATTTTAATGGCAGCGAGAACGTTTTCTTCCGAACATTCCTTCATCCCTGATTCAATCATCACAATTCTTTCATCGCTTCCGGCAACAACCACATCCATGTCAGAGAAAATGAGTTCAGGATTGGTCGGGTTTATGACCAAGTTCCGGTTGACTAAAGTATCTTTTTCTTGGCCTCCGGTTTTTTCCGGAATTGAACCTATGCGCACCGCGCCTATCGGACCATTCCAAGGAATATCACTTATGTGGAGGGCGGCGGATGCAGCAATAAGAGACAGTATTAGCGGATCATTATCGCCGTCCACTGACAAAACAGTTACAATGACCTGGACGTCTTTTTTAAAATCCTTGGGAAAAAGGGGTCGAATAGAGCGATCGATAAGCCTGGCTGAAAGAATGGCGTCATCCGACGGGCGGCCTTCGCGTTTTACCCATCTTGAACCTTTGATTCGTCCTCCAGCGTAGAGCTTTTCCGCATATTCAACCCCCAGGGGAAAATAATCTAAATCCTCGCGCTCTTTTGAGGCAACCGCAGTAACCAGCACCATGGTATCACCCAGGCGCCCAAGGACAGCGGCATTGGCTTGCCGGGCTACCCGGCCAACTTCAAGAGTCAGAGTTTGATTGCCTAAACCAATAGACTTGGAGATAATTTTTGGGGAATTTTTACTCATAGATATATACTAACAGATAAAGCAGATCAAAAAGAAGCCTATTTTGATAATCCTAATTTTTTGACTATATCTTTATATCTGTGTTCTTGTTTTTTATTTAAATAAGATAGCAGTCGCCGCCTTTTCGAAACCAAACCCAATAACCCCCGGCGTGAATGATTGTCTTTTTTATTGATTTTCAGGTGCTCAATTAGCTTATTAATGCGCTCTGTCAACAGCGCTACCTGTACTTCAGGGCTACCTGTATCGCCTCGTTTCACCGCATATTCTTCAATAATTTTCTTCTTGTCATCGGTTGGAAGTGGCATAGTTTGAAAAATCTGCTTAATTTTAGCAAAGCCCGAGCTTATAATCAAATGTCAGGATAAGCTTCCTTTGCCGTCGGTAGGGACATAACCCGGAGGTGGGTTGACGCCCGGCTGGGAACGAAAAATTTTTGGTTTTAGCCAGTCAGGAGGGGCAGCGGGGGAAGTCGCCTGCATCTCGCTTGCCTGTTGTAGCCGCAGATTGGGACCGGGTTGGGGGAGCGGTGACAGACCGAAGGCAGCGCCCGGGGCTTGATTTTGATTATAGTATGACTCCTGCGGTAAACCAGCCGCGGCACTATTTCGGGCGCCATGTCTTAACAGAAGCGCCGCCATTTCAAAAGAATCGGGCGTGGTTTTGGGAGAAGTAAAACTATTGGTGGCCGAGATTAAACCGCTAAACAGGTTGGTCGCTGTATCGCCGTCAACCGGCAACCCAAGTTGTTTTAGCAGACTGGTGACAATTTCCGAAACCGACCCGCTTCCGGGGTAAACTAGATTTATTTTGCCAAAACGCTCGTTATCCCGGTGGTTGTCGATATTGATAATGCTTTTTCCCGAAGAGGTCACGTACTGCATGAATTTACCGATACTGGCCAATCGTGCCACTCCCACCACAATGAACAGGTCGGCGTTTGTTCCAGAATAATTGTAGTCGACTTTATCTTTGGAAAAAGAAAATCCGGGTCGGGGTTCAATCACCAGATTGAATTTATTGCCTTCAATATTGTAACTAACTTTCTCAATTGATCCTTCAGTATAGTCCAATGATATTATAAAATTTTTATTACCCAGTGAACTTTTTACTTTATCAATACCGACCAGACTGCCTACGTCGACAGTCATGGGTTCAGGTGAAACAACCGATACCTGTTTGCCTAAATTCGGCAGAGATAGATACAATGCAAGACTGGCAGCCATAGTATCTATAGGCGGTTTTCCTGGAGTGATAATAAGAATTTCTTTAGCACTACTTATGGCTTGCTGTAATTGCAGTTGTTCGTTTTGCGGAAATACCATATATCTTCTTTAAATTATCTATAGGATATTATAGCATCGCCTATCTTAAAGTCAAGCGCAGGAATCAAATGAACACCACACTCCTGCCCGGTTTCTATCTTGTTTAGTTCTTTTTTCTGTTGCCGGATCGATTTGATTTTTGCCTGGCCTATTTCTTCTTCTGCCCGGGTGACAGCAACAATGTCCCCTTTAGCCAGTCTACCTTGCTTTACCCGCACGCCGGCGATTCGTTCTCCATCAAAGGGAAATTCTGCCAGGATTTCTCCCTGACCCAAAACTTCTTTCACTTTTCCGGCTTTAATCGCTTCAACAACTTCTGCCAGCTCCTTTACCAACTCGTAGATTACGGCATAAGTTTTCACCATCACGTGTTCCAGAAATGCCAGTTTTTTTGCAGCCGGCCTGACATTGACTCCGAATCCCACTACTACTGCTGCGGTCGTTTTTGCAAAAAGAATATCTGATTCGGTAATGTCGCCTATACCTAAAAGAACAATCTGGACGTCAGCCGGCAACACTTCTTTTACTGCATCCAAAGTACCTGTACTATCCGACTTGATAACGAGTTTTATAGTTGCCTCGGATTCACCTTCGGCCGATGTTAAGGCATCTTTAGCAGGCAAGGCCGGGGCAATCTCGCGGGCTGGAGCTGAAGTAACGATTGAACCAACTGCCAAAGGTGAAGAAAATCCAAGAATTTCAACCGCTTCTGACGGCGATGCTTCTTTTAGCTGTTCACCCAAACTACTTATCATCGCCCGGATTTTTCCCGCCACGCTTCCAGCCCACACCGAATCGCCAGTGTGAAGTGTTCCGGTTTTTATTATGACTGATGCCACCGGACCACGATTTCTATCGACTTTTGATTCGATGACAACGGCTGATAATACCTGATCTTGCATGAGGGATTCTTTCATTTCGGAAAGCAGAATAATCATATCCAGTAATTCAGGCACTCCGGCTCCGGTTTTGGCAGACACAGGAAGCACCACTGTATCACCACCATAACCTTCAACAACAACACCGGCTTTGGCTAGTTGTTGTTTTACGCGATCAATGTTGGCTTCGGGTAAATCGACCTTGTTAGCAGCGACGATTGTCGGGATGTTTGCCTGTTTAATGTGCTGGATCGCCTCCCTGGTCTGCGGCATAACACCGTCAACTGCCGAAACTACTAAAACTGCGATGTCGGCAACCGCTGCTCCCCGGCTGCGCATTTTGGCAAAGGCTTCGTGTCCAGGCGTATCAATAAAGGTTATTTTTTTTCTTCCTTCCCGGGTTTGAATCACAACCGTATAAGCGCCGATGCGCTGGGTAATCCCTCCGTGCTCGCGCGTTGCCAGATCGGTTTTTCGAATTGTATCAAGAAGAGTGGTTTTACCGTGATCAACATGGCCAAGAACGGCTACAACAGGAGGCCTGTGCCGGGTTGTGGAAACAGTTTGCTGTTGTTTGTCAGATTTTTTTGCCATAGAGTGTCGTAAATTGCAAGCAGCTTATAAATCTCCATAAATACTGGTCGCAAGTTGTTATTCCGATTTTTTATCGCTAACTTTATTTTTTTCTTTGCTTTGTTTGCTTTTAGACTTCTTTTTTTTGTCGTTATCAGCCGATTTATTTTCTGTACCGGTTTTGTGTTCTTTAACGGTCTGGAGTTTTAGTTTTTTGTCGTCTTTGTGGCTATATTCACTTTTTCCAATAATATCAATACCCCACCCGGTTAGTTTAGCCGCCAAACGGACATTGCCGCCTTCTTTGCCTATTGCAGCTGAAAGCTGGTCATCGGGGACAATTGCAGTCACAGTTTTGTTGTTTTCGTTAAGTACTACGTCTATATCTTTAGCAGGAGACAGGGCGGATGTGACAAATTGTGCGATATTGTCGTTCCATTGAATAATATCGATTTTTTCAGCTCCCCCTATCTCTGCGATAACAGCCTGGACGCGTACGCCTTTTTGCCCAACACAACTTCCAACTGGATCAACTCCCGGTTGGGTTGAATAAACCGCCACTTTTGTTCGTGATCCGGCTTCGCGGGCGATGGCTTTTAGAGCGACAGCTCCGCTTGCCACCTCTGGCACTTCCCGGCGGAATAATCCTTCAATAAGACCTTTGTGGGCGCGCGAAACAACGATATCGTTGCCTCGGGGAGTTTCATGAATGCCTTCGATATAAAACGTAAGACGCTGATTCAATCGGTAACGTTCGCTAGGAATCTGCTCTTTGGGATACATTATTCCCTCTGCTCGGCCAATGTCAATTATCACGTTGGGTCCGTCAAACCGGAGTACCATACCGGAAATGATGGTTCCTACTTTGGTTGCATAATCGCTCAGAATCGCCTCTTTTTCGGCCTCACGAATGCGCTGAAGAATCACTTGTTTGGCAGTTTGGGCTGCAATCCGGCCAAAGCCAGCTGGGGTTATGTCATCTTTGTCCTTAAGAATGCGCGCCTCACCGTTATCAGAATTTATCTCTACCCGCAAAAGCTCGATATCTTTTGTTCCATAATCTTTGCGATAAGCCGCTAAAATTGCGGCTTTGATCGTTTCCAGAACAATGTTGACGTCAATACCACGTTCAGTAGCAACCTGGTTTAAAGCTAAAGCAAATTCTGAACGCACAGTCGCCGGCATAAATTTAAACAAATAAAATTAATAAAAAAGGTGGGTATCCCCACCTCAAATTTACTTTTTTAAGTATAACATTAAACCAACCTCTTGACAAGTAGCAAAATTATGGTATAAAAGGTAGCAGTCAAAACTTCAGAGTGCCAAATTCCTGCCAAAGAGAATTTATAAAAAATTTTATTTTATTTTTTTATGTCTAAACAAAAAATCCAACCCCTTTTTGATTACATACTCATCCGGCCACTTGAGGAACAAACAAAAACTCCGGCAGGTATATATCTTCCGGAAACAGCCAAAGAAAAACCGCAAATAGGTATTGTCATGGCAGTTGGCCAGGGCGGTCTCACTGACGATGGAAAAAAAACACCGATAGTCGTTAAGGTAGGACAAAAAGTAATGTACAAAAAATGGGGTGGAAACGAAGTTAAAGTCGATTCTGAAGAATGGTTGCTAGTTGAACAAAAAGATATATTAGCAATCATAAGTTAAAAATTAAAGGAGTGAATGTATGGCAAAACAAATTAAATTTGGTGAAGATGCCCGTCAAGCGCTTCTTCATGGCGCGTATGTTTTAGCTCAGGCCGTAATTACCACCCTGGGACCTAAAGGGCGAAATGTTGCGCTTGACCGCAAATGGGGAGCGCCTAATGTGGTTCACGACGGCGTTTCTGTCGCCAAAGAAATTGATCTTCCGGATGCATTTGAAAATATGGGAGCGCAACTTATTAAAGAAGCCGCAAGCAAAACCAATGATGTTTCCGGAGACGGCACAACCACAGCTACCGTTTTGGCACATGCAATTATAAGCAGTGGTCTCCGCTATGTGACTGCTGGCGGCAATCCAATGATTATCCGCCATGGGATAGAAAAAGCGGTGGAAGCCGTGGTTGCAGAAATTAAAAAGATGGTGAAAACCATAAAAGGCAAGGGTGAGATAGCCCAGGTAGCAACCATATCGGCAGCCGATACAGCTATCGGCAACATGATTGCTGAAGCACTTGAAAAAGTCGGTAAAGACGGCGTAGTAACAGTAGAAGAAGGTAAGGGCC